>JACRGU010000184.1 GCA_016212245.1 Nitrospirota bacterium | reverse complement strand
CTGATGCGGGACTCATGTTCATTGGTGAGGCACCTGGAAGAGATGAAGATCTGCAGGCAAGACCTTTTGTAGGAGATGCAGGCATGCTACTTACAAAGCTTATAGAAAAAATGGGATTTAAGAGAGAGGATGTCTATATTGCAAATATAGTGAAATGTAGACCTCCGATGAACCGTGACCCTGACGAATATGAGATAGAAAGATGCAGGGGTTTTGTAGAGAGGCAGATAGAGATTATAAATCCTGAGGTAATTATGTCCTTAGGTCGAATCTCTGCTCAAACGCTTATAGGTCATACAGGGTTAAAAGTAACAGCAATACGTGGAAATTTCTTTGATTACAAGGGGATTCCTTTAATGCCAACGTTTCATCCCGCCTATCTGCTAAGAAATCCTAAGGATAAATGGCTTACATGGGCTGATGCACAGAAGGTTATGGAGAAACTCAAAGGTAGTAAATAAAATGGGGGTAATATGAAACCACTCTGGGCACCATGGAGAATGACATATATACTGTCACAGAAGACATCTGAATGTATATTTTGTGAAATGCCAAAACAGGGTCGAAACAAAGACAGGGATAACCTTATACTTTACAGAAGCTCGCATAATTTCGTTATGATGAACCGCTATCCTTATAACAACGGCCATCTCATGGTTGTTCCGTATTTCCATACCCCCTCGTTTGATGGACTGACAGATGATGTCCTTCTTGATTTTATGAAGGTCACACAGCATTCAATCCAGTCTCTTAAGAAGGCGTTTATGCCGGAAGGTTTCAATCTCGGGATAAATATCGGGAAGGTAGCCGGTGCCGGGATGGAAGAACATATGCATCTCCATATGGTACCGAGATGGACAGGAGACACCAGTTTTATGACAGTTCTTGGTGAAGTGAGAGTGATTCCCGAGCATATAATGAGCACTTATGATAAGCTTTTCACGATTTTTAATTCATGAACTGAGAGCACAAACTATAGACCACAGAGCACAGAGATTTTTAAATCTGTTTTCTGTGTTCTTGCTCCTGTATTCTGAGATTATGGCTATAAACCCTTCTTACGGCCTCACAGTGAATAGAGTTCTTGCCACAGTCAATAATGAAGTGATTACCCTCTCGGATTATCAGCGTTTTGTTACAGGGATGGGTAATATAGAAAATAAAGATGTGGTTGATGAGGTATTGTTGAAAAGGTTAGTAGAGGAGAGGGTTATTTTAATTGAGGCCAGAAAAAGAGGGGTCAAAGCAGGTGATGAGGAAGTCAATAATATGATAGCTGAGTTTCAAAGACAGAATAATTTATCCCAGGAAGAATTTGGGAAAGTGCTTTCTGGAGAAGGAATGAATATGCAGGATTATCGCAGGTTGATAAAGGACAAAATAATAACAATGAAGCTTATAGATTCTAATGTGGACTCAAAGGTGGTTGTAACAAATCAGGATATAGAAGATTTTTACAATGTAAATAAGTATAATTTCCTTATTAGCCCGGAGAAGGTGAAAGTTAAAGCCATTTTCCTTAAGCTGAGCGAGGATGCATCGGTTACTGAGATTACAGACCTCAAACGAAAGACACTGAAAATAAAGGCACTGCTAAAAGACGGCAACAGTTTTGATAGTCTGGTAGCAAGGTATTCTGATGAACCCCTAAAAGGACAGGATGGAATGTTAGGTGAGTTTGCCAGGGGAGAAATGGTTCTACCTCTTGGCAATAATGCATTCTCTATGAAAAAAGGTGAGATAAGCGAACCTATATGGGTCAGGGAGGGAGTATATATTCTTAACCTCATTAATAAGACTGAGGAGGTTTTTGACCTGCTCGACAATGTTAGGGAAGAGATACGTATGTACTTATACGCTCAGAAAAGAGAGAAATTATTTAATGAATGGATGAAGACATTATGGGAAAAGACTTCTATAAAAATAATAAATTAACAGGGGTAGTCCTATCTGTCATTATGCTGCTTATTGTTTCAGATACTTACGCCTCCTACCGAGAATTTGACCTCTTTGATCAGGGTTATGAATATTATCTTTCATACCAGCCTGTAAAGGCTGTGGAGACATTTAACATATTTCTGAGAGAGTTCCCTGACAGCTCCGCTAAAGACGCTGCAATGTTCTGGCTTGGGAAATCATTGGTTCAGATCAGGTCCCTCGGAGAGGCAAAGAAGGTCTTTTCTGAAATTAAGAGAGAGTTCCCTGATAGCCCATTCAAACAATATGCGAATACAGAATTGGAGGCGATAAGCAAGCTGGAAACACAGGCCGGAGTTATAGCTGATAAACCTGAAATAGTCAGCGATTTGTTGGGCAGTAACAAAGGAGTTATCGAGATTATGGAAGAAGGAGATAAAAACCAGATGGAAGGGCATGCTGCAATAAAAGAAGGGGAAGAAGAGGTTGAAGATTGGATGAAAGAATACATAGAGGAAGTACAAAAGCTGGAGGAGTCAAAGAAAACTGTAGAATCCACATTAAAAGAAAAAGATGAAAGGCTTAAGGTTATTGCTGTAGAGAAAAAGGAACTTGAAGCAAAGCTTCAAGCCCTTATGGTAGAAAAAAAGGTATGGGAGGCAAAATTAAAAGAGGTTGACGAAAAAATGAAAGCAGTGTCTGCGGATGATGAGGAACTGAAGGATTTTTATGAAAAAAATAAGGCCTGCCTGTTCTTACAGCCTGAGGAGATGGCATTAGAGTCTCTTATTATCAGATATTCAAAAGCGGATGAGAATGAAAGGGCGATCTTGGCCTTAGAAATACAGAG
>JACRGU010000183.1 GCA_016212245.1 Nitrospirota bacterium | reverse complement strand
GCTTCACCCCTGGTGACGCTTCAAGTCTAAATTTCGACTATGAGATCGAAATAACTGCAGTCTCAGGTAGCCGCACAACCGCCTTTATAGCCCGGGCAACTGGCAAAACTGGCACAAAAGTGGCAGGTGATACATTAACAATAAACAATACCAATACTAAAACAGGCCCCTGGTAAACCCAGGCCCTTTTTAATTTGCCTTGAGACTGTATAATTTATCCCTGAATTCTTTATTCCCCGGCTCCAGCTCATATGCCTTCAGATATGCCTTTCTTGCATCTTCCTTAAGCCCTTTAGCCTGATATGCCATACCGAGACAGAAATAGATAACAGCCCTCTTTCCGAATTGCCTTTCCATTCTCTGAAATAAGTCAATTACTGCATCAGGACGCTTCATCTCGATGAATAAATTAGCAGTTCCTATGTATGGGGCATTAGACCTTGGTCTGAGACTTATAGATTTGAGATAATAAGTAATAGCCATTTCGTAATCACCTTTAAGCCTATAGTTCAGGGCAAGGCTCGAATACAGTTCAGGGTATTTATCAGGGTCTATGCTGAGTCCTTTCTGCAGGGCTCCAAAGGATTTATCCATCTTCCCTATCGCCCTGTATGCCTTCCCGAGATTGTTGTATGCCTTTACCATAGCCGGTTTCAGCTTTATTGCCTTATTAAAATGTTCTATCGCCTCCTCATATTGCCCCTTCCTCATGTAGATTACACCCATACCATTGTATGCTGCTGCGAGCCTTGGGTTGATATCCAATGCAGTTTTATATGATTCCATTGCCTTCTCAAGTTCTCCCCTTAATTCATAGATTGCCCCTAAATTATTATGCGTATTTGCATCCCGTGGATTTATCTCTATCGCCCTTTTAAATTCGGAAAATGCGAGGTCTGTCTGTCCATCTTCAAAGTAGGATACCCCAAGGTTTGTATGAGGCCTTGCCTTGTATGGAGATTTTCTAACAGTATCCTGCCAGAGGGAAATCTCAGAACCCCAGACC
This sequence comes from Nitrospirota bacterium, assembly GCA_016212245.1. Lineage (GTDB taxonomy): Bacteria > Nitrospirota > Thermodesulfovibrionia > Thermodesulfovibrionales > SM23-35 > JACRGU01. Next base: position 5,998 of record JACRGU010000183.1, on the reverse strand, counting down.
TCATTTCTGGTATAGGTTGATGTTGAGAGCGCAAGTATAATTGCAGATAGAAGGAAAATTTTAATCTTCCTGTCTGAAAAAACATCCTGCAGGAATGCAGCGACCAGAATGGAAAAGCCGAATGCTGGCAGGTAGAGCCTGTGTTCCATTATTACATCTCTTATCGGAATGATACTCGACTCCACTGAAAGGGCAAGGAAAAACCAGAAGATGCCAAATGCCGTGAGGCGTGAGGCGTGAGGCGTGAGGCGTGAGTCAGAAGACCGTAAACTGTGAACCATGAACCGTGAACGATAAAGAAGATAAAAAGCAAAAGCAAAAATCAATAAGAGAAATAGAAATGACAGAAATACAGGGGGATCAAACAATGAATGATACATAGGATAGTCATAATCAAGATTCTGGTTTATCGGTAAAAATAAAAGCCTTATATATGTGACAATTACATTAAACTGGGTGAGCAGATAACTGGTGCGTGATATATGCTTTGCCTCTCTGCTTGCTTCTTCGATATCTCCTATTAGATTACCGATATCCTGACTGACATTTAAAAGGCTCAGTGGTATAATTAAGAGGGTAAAACTAAATGGAATAAGGTATTTTAACCTTTCCTGATATCCGGCACGCAGGAATAGCAGTTCAAAGAGCGCTATCGCAAAAGGCAGTGTAAAGGCTATCTCCTTTGTCTTCATCGCAGCTATTGCCGATATTATTGAGAGGATATATGGTGCAATTTTATTCTCTGTCCTTGCCTTAATGTATAGAAGTAGCGAAAGGAGGTAGAACATCGTAGAAAGCGAGGTGTACCTCTGTGAGATATATGTTACAGCCTGAGTCTGTATTGGGTGTGTAAGGAATATTAGAGATGATGCAAAAGAGATAAAGAATATGCTGCTATCTCTGTATCTACCGATAAAACGATAAGTCTGGAGTGTCTTACCTACAATGAGGCCTACGAGCAAGGAAGAGATAATATGTATAAAGATATTTGTCATATGAAAATGCCATGGCTGAAGCCTTCCTGCAAAATAGTTGATAGCAAAACTTATATCACCTAAATACCGCCTGCTATGGATATCCTTGAAGATGCTAAAGTCTCTTATTTTGAGGTTTGATACAATTATGCGCTCATCGTCAAAGGCAAAAGGGGCATTGTATGTGTTTGAATAGATGATAAGACCCAGAAGAATAAGGGCAAGAATAGAAAGCAATTTCCATCTATAGTTCATTTCTGTTATTATCCTAAACCTCGCCAGAAATAGAAAGTAAGGATATTGATGTATAATATAACTTAAAACAGTATGAGAATTGCAGTTTTAATACCATGCCATAATGAGGCATTAACTATCAGAAAGGTAGTGGCTGATTTCCGCAGAGAATTGCCAGGGGCAGATATCTTTGTCTATGACAATGCAAGTACAGATGACACTGCTACAGAGGCAGAGAGGGCTGGTACAATTGTCAGGTATGAACCTAAAAAAGGTAAGGGTAATGTTGTCTGCAGGATGTTTGACGAAATTAATGCAGATATTTATGTAATGGTTGACGGGGATGACACATATCCTGCCTCTGAGGTAAAGAAATTAATAGGGCCTGTTGCATCAGGACACGCTGATATGGTAGTCGGCAATCGGTTAAACAGCTATACAGATAAGTCATTTCGCAGGTTCCATCGGTTTGGCAATAAACTGATTACCAGCCTGATCGGGCTGCTTTTCAGGGCTAAGGTTAAGGATATCTTTTCAGGTTACAGGGCATTCAGCAGAAATTTTGTAAAATCCAATGTAATATTCAGCAAGGGCTTTGAGATTGAGACAGAGTTAACACTTCAGGCGATTGACAGGAACTATCCTTTTATCGAGATGGACATCCCATTCAGAAGCCGTCCTGGGGGGAGTGTTTCAAAACTTAATACCTTTCGCGATGGGATTTCAATTATAAAAACAGTCTTCTGGATATTCAAACACTATCGTCCACTAATCTTTTTTTCATCAATCGCCGGGATTTTATTTGTTCTTTCTCTTTTGACTGGTATTCCAGTAATTCTGGAGTTTATCTCTTACAGATATGTGTACAAGGTGCCATCTGCGGTTCTATCAGCCTCTTTGATGATACTATCCTTCCTGTCATTTTCTATCGGTCTTATCCTCGATACAATTGCAAGGAATCAGAGGGAGATTGTCTATTTAATCTCAAAGTGTACTAAAAAGAATTCTATTTGATAGGTAAGACATAGTACCATTAAGGCATCAGGGTGATGAACAAAACATTAGATAAACTGCTCAGGAAATTAAGATACAGATATTTTCTTCCATACATTAAGGATAATTCAATCTTTGTAGATATCGGCTGTGGAGATGAAGCCGTCTTTCTTAATCAGGTATCACCGAAGATTAGTGAAGGTGTTGGCTTGGATAAGTTTTCTGGAGACAGAATTATCGGAAACATTCGCTTGCTAAGTGCTAACGTTGAAAAAGAGATTCCATTAAGTGACGACTATGCTGATTATGTGAGTATGCTGGCTGTATTAGAGCACTTAAATCATCCTGAGGCTGTAATTAAAGAGGCAAACAGAATATTAAAGAAAAATGGACTGCTTTTTATCACTGTTCCAACGCCTGTATCTAAACCAGTCCTGGAGTTTATGGCATTTAAGCTTAAGATAATCGATCAATTTCAGATCGCAGACCATAAAAAATATTGGTGGAAGAAAGAGACTGTAGCATTATTAGAGAAATGTGGTTTTAAGGTTATAAAAGCTAGCTATTTCCAGTTTATATTCAACACAAGGATTATCGCAAAAAGGTGTAATTGATAGATTAGTTTTATGAAATTGACAGATATCCAGAATCTTACTGTTAAAAATAAGGCTTATTTCATTGTGGGTATTGCAATCTGTTTGCTGCCCTTTGCATTCTTGAAATACCCGATTTATTCAGGTGACACAGATTTCTGGTACCATCTCTCTGATGGAAGATATATCAGCTCAACAGGAACTGTCCCTTCAAATTCTTACTACTCCTTTCTGGATCGGCAGTGGGTTGATTATTCATGGCTTTTTCAATACCTGATTTATAAGATTTATTCCATTTCAGGTTTTGAGGGTTTAATATTCCTTCGCTCAATGGTCTTTTCAATCAGCCTGTTTTTATTGTTCTTTTATCTCTCGGACAAACTTTTTCCCCTCATCTTCCTTTCCCTTTATTTTATGGCATTTATGGCGAGGGAGACATATCTTATCAGGCCGTATATATTTTCTTACCTGTTTATCATTATGAGTATCATTATCTGTAAATCTCACATAACGCGTAACGCATTACGCATTACAGGTTTAGTATTGATAGGTCTGGTATGGGCTAACATCCATGGAGTTGAATATGTAATCTTTCTCCTGATTGTATTTGCTTATACAGCCAATTACTACGGGCATCTAAGCCTCAAAATGCCTTTTCAGAAAAGAGATATATATCCTATCTTAGGCCTTCTCTTATGCGTCATTGTGATACTGATTAACCCCAATACATATCACCTCCTGAAGTCACCATTCATTTCTATAAAAGAGGTCTCTATCTATATTAATGAACTTCGTGTACCCAGAATTCAGGATTTCCTTATCTTTTCATGGGGTGATTTAATTAGGGGGACTCCGCTAAACTTGATCTTTATAACAGCCCTTGTACTTTTTCTGACAAATCTGAGGAGAATAAAAATTGGTTATCTGATATTGTTCATTGCTGGTGTATATCTTAATCTTAAGGGGATTCGTTTCGGATACGAGGCATCCCTGCTGTTTCTGCCAATACTTAAGGCATATATGCCAGAGTTTGAATTTAAGATGCTGAGACCACCCTTAAAGGTAGTTTCAATTGTGGTCTTGCTGGTATTCGTCTCTCTGCCTTTCTACCGTGTAAAAGAGGTCATTGATAATAAATCGCGTTATCCTATCTCTCCTGATGGTCTCCCTGAAGGGGTCGTAAGGTTTCTTAGCAGTGTTGGTGCTGGTGGGAGGATATTGAATAATCATAATACAGGTGGGTACCTCCAGTGGATGCTTTATCCTGAATATAAGATCTTTATTGATATGAAGGTGCCATTCCTTTTTACAAAGGAGGATTTTATCTTAAGTGGAGATATGTTTAGAGATAACAATGTCTTTGAAAAGGTAATAAAGGACCATGACCCATCCTTCCTTTCTGTCAGTCATGCCTATAAAGAATCTTTCAAAAAGATAATAAAATCCTATCCATATTACATACCTGTATTTTATGATGCTGTAGAGGTGCTTTATGTCAACGAAAAACATTTCCCCCTCATAGCAGAAAGGTACAAACTAAAGGAGATAGACCCTTTTAATACGAATCTAAATGTTGACAGGATGGATGCTGAGAGACGTGCAAGGGTTTTAGATGAGGTATTGAGAATGCTCAGTATATATCCTGGATGCGGGATTAATAACTATTTAGCCGGAAGGATATATTTGAGTTCAGGAGATTATGACAGGGCGATTTATCATGCTGAGAGGATAATCTCGAACTATCCTGATAAATATGTAGGTTTCCATTTAAAGGCTGAGGCATTAAAGATGGGAGGAAGGCTTGATGAGGCTACAGGTGTATACAGGAAGGCATTGGAGAGGGAAATGCCTGTTAATACCCATGTAAAGATACTTGAGGAATTGATGGAGACATATATAACAGACGAGAAGTATGAAGAGGCATACAGGGCATACAGGCGGTATATTAATAGTCAAGATGATTTATTAAGTAGCAAAGGGCTGGTTTATGCAGGGACATCAGCATCCATGTTAAACAAGAATAAAGAAGCACGATGGCTGCTTTATAGGGCATATCTAAAAACTCCTGTAGAAGATACAGAACATATACAGCTGATTGAAGATTGTCTAAAGCGATTGAAACAATGAGTTAAAAAAGAGTTAAAATATATGAATGTCTCACAGAGAACTTATAATAGAAGGTGCACGGCAGAACAACCTCAAGAATATTAACCTTCGTCTGCCTCATAATAAGGTTATAGCGATAACAGGTGTCTCGGGCTCGGGTAAATCTTCTCTGGCCTTTGATACTGTTTTTGCAGAAGGTCAGTGGAGATTTATAGAATCCCTTTCCACATACGCAAGGCTATTTCTCGAAAAACTTGATAGACCGGATGTTGATGCAATCCATAATATAAGACCAGCCATAGCCCTTGAACAGAGAAACCCTGTCAGGGGCTCACGCTCAACAGTTGGAACACTGACAGAGATCTATGACATGCTCAGACTTCTGTATTCAAAGATCTCTACACCTTTCTGCCCTGTCTGTGGTAATGAAATAAGGAAATGGGACCCATCGCAGATAGTTGGGGAACTCATTGAGAAATATTCTGGTGAAAAGGCGATTATTCTCTTCGAGACTTCTGAATCGTTGAATGAACTCAGGAAGCGAGGATTCTACAGGGCGTGGATAGATGGTGAAGTGGTAGATATATCAGCGATTAGCAGTCGGTCATCAGTCAATACTAAGGAGTCAGAAAAGTGTTTAGCGTTCAGCATTCAGCGTTCAGCGAAAACCTTCGAACTCCGAACTCCGAACTCCGAACTAAATATAGTCCTTGACAGGCTTGTGATAAGGGATGAACCACGGTTGTCAGACTCGATAGAGATGGCATGGAGAGAGGGAAATGGAAAGATAAAGGTCATCATATTTGGAAGTCAGAAGTCAATTAACTCGTCACTCATCACTCGTCACTTTTCCTCAGAGAATGCATGTGAGGAATGTAACATTGAATTATTAGAACCGCATCCTCTTCTTTTTTCCTTCAACCATCCTGTCGGCGCATGCCAGGAATGTAAAGGATTCGGCAATACACTCAGATATGATGAGGATCTGATTATCCCTGATAAAGGTCTCTCATTATCAAAAGGTGCAGTTGAACCATGGAATAAGCCTGCATACAGATGGTGGAAGAAACAGCTTATTGAGAATGCAAAGAAAGAGGG
>JACRGU010000182.1 GCA_016212245.1 Nitrospirota bacterium | reverse complement strand
TCTCCCCGTATTGTGCCTCGTAATACCTGGTATATTCACCAGAGATAATCATCTCCCACCAGTCCTTATTCGAAAGATACCAGTCAACTGTCATGTTCAGTCCTTCTTCAAACATCACTTCTGACTTCCATCCAAGCTCTCTCTCTATTTTTGAGGGGTCAATAGCATATCTCCTGTCATGGCCTGGCCTGTCCTTGACAAATGTGATAAGGTTAAGCATCTCCTCTTCCAGGGCACCAATCTTTTCAGATATCTTTTTGAGGAGGGCCTTCACAACCTCGATGTTTGCCTTCTCGTTTCTTGCGCCGATGTTATAGACCTCACCAGGCCTGCCTTTATGAAATATAATATCAAGGGCCTTACAGTGGTCTATGACATATATCCAGTCTCTGATATTCATCCCGTCACCATAAACAGGGATATGCTTCCTGTTGATTGCATTGAGTATCACAAGGGGGATTAGTTTTTCAGGAAACTGATACGGACCATAGTTATTGGAACATCTCGTTATGATGGTCTTTGTCCTATAGGTCTTGGAATAGGCCATGACGAGCATATCCGATGATGCCTTGCTCGCAGCATACGGGCTGTTTGGCTGAACTGGTGAGCCCTCTGTAAAAAACCCCTCATCTATAGAGCCATAGACCTCATCGGTTGATATATGTAAAAAAATGCATTCCCTCTGTCTTGCTGCTTCAAGTAGGTTGTGGGTGCCTATGACATTTGTCTGTAGAAATGGATACACATCGAGGACACTCCTGTCAACATGGCTCTCTGCAGCAAAGTTCAAGATTGCATCAAATTCAATTTCTCCCAGTATTTGCCTGTCACAGATATCGCCTTTTATGAATGTATAATTAGGCTGGGTCTCGACATCCTTCAGGTTCTCAAGATTACCTGCATAGGTTAGTTTATCTAAATTTATGACATGATAGTCAGGATGGGTAGACAGCACATACCTGATAAAATTAGACCCGATAAATCCTGCACCGCCTGTAACAAGCAGCTTCATCCCTCAAACCCTGAAAGGAGATGTAGGGTCATCCTCATATCTTATCTCATCAACTAATTCTTTCCTCCACCATCCCCTATAAAGCCTGTCTGGCAGGTTAATGACAAAGCCGTCGCTACTGCCGATGTTTTTATAAGCATGCACTATGCCTGGCGGCACAACTGCCACTGTAGGCATACCTGAGGTATCCACTATTTTATTTTCTTTATAAGTAGCTGACTTCTCTCTATTGTCCCAGAGATACAACCTGAATTTACCTATAAAACAGAAGAAATCTGTCTGCTCTTTATGCTCATGCGGGCCTCTTACAACCCCTGGTTTTGTCATGGACAGGTATGCCATAGCTGGTCTGAATTTAGATTCGTCATTTCTGAAGATCTCTGTAAGCCAGCCTCTCCAGTCCTCATTTAATGTTAATTCGATTATTTTAAATCCTTCCACTTCTCAACCATAGTATGAACCGCTTCTGGTTCATACCATATAAACAAATCATTTCATTAACAGTGGATAACCCTTTACACCTCCACCACAGAGTCGTCTCCGAGCATAAGTCTGAGCGCCTTATGTCTGCTGTTTCTTAAAAGGGTTACCCTGCGACCAATAAGGCTCTCTTCCATTCTCTCGATATCTCTTAACTCACTCCCATCCATTATCACTGAATGCTCTGCAGAAGAGTTCTTTATCCTTACATTGTTGCCTATGCTTGTATATGGACCAACAAAAGAATCCTCTATTGTGGTATTTTCGCCTATTACTACAGGCCCTCGTATGGTGCTACTTTTTATAACAGACCCTTTCCCAACACTTATACGGCCAAGGAGTTTACTCGCACCGTCTACACTACCGTTAATACTTCCCTTCAGCCACTCATCCAGCACGATAGCATTTGCAGTAAGGAGGTCGTCTTTCTTCCCTGTGTCAAGCCACCAGGTGTCGAGTATAAAACTCTCTACAGTAAAGCCCATATCTATGAGTTTCTGTATAGCATCGGTAATCTCGAGCTCTCCTCTCTTAGAAGGTTTAATCATCTCTATAGCCCTATGAATATTTTGAGAGAAAATGTAGATACCAACAAGTGCAAGGTTCGATGGTGGTTCATCAGGTTTCTCGATAAGCCTTATCAGCCTTCCATTTGCAGAGACTTCTGCAACACCAAAATTTTTGGGATCTTCTACTTCTTTCAAAAGTATAAGGGCATCTGGAGAATTCCTTTCAAAATCGTGCAGGAACCTGTCAATACCACCTCCGATAAGATTGTCCCCCAGGTACATAACAAACGGAGAATCCCCAAGAAAATCCCTTGCGACTTTTACAGCATGTGCCAGGCCACCTGGTATATCCTGTATTATATATTGTATCTTTATATTCCAGAGGCTGCCATTACCCACTGCCTCTTTTATCTCACGACCTGTTTCAGGAGAAATGATAATGCCAACCTCTTTTATACCTATCTGCGCAATGTTGTCTATGCAGTAAAAAAGGATAGGCCTGTTTGCAACAGGCACAAGTTGTTTTGCACCAGAATATGTCAGTGGCCTGAGTCTTGTCCCCTTACCTCCACTTAATATAAGGGCCTTCATGCCCCTATGATAGCCAAGAATCTGGTAATTGGTCAATGGTCACTAATCATTTGGTTTTTTTACTGATGACTGTTGACTGTTCTGCTGGGTTTATAATCCATATATTCCCGAATTCTCTCTCCTGATATGCCTTAAGAAGGCCAAGTCTGATTAATTCAAGTAGTGCAATGAATGTGATTATAAGCTGAATCCTCGTTATACCTTCTTTAAAAAACTCCTCAAACCTGACAGCTTCCTGCCCCTCAATCATCTCCATTATCATAGACATTCTGTTCTTTACAGTCAGGGTCTCTTTTGTTATAGCTACAATCTCTGGTGGAGCCTTATCAAGTATTCTTTTAAATGCGCTGAGGAGGTCAAATAGACTAATATCAAAAAGGCAGAGCTCTGCATCAGCCTCATCTGATACCGATTCTCTGGGGAATACCTTCATCCACTCCTCCTCTCTTTCCTTAAGAGCGAGTGCTGCCTCTTTAAATGTCTGATATTCAAGTAGCCTGTGGACAAGTTCCAGTCTCGGGTCTTCCTGTTCTTCTGAAGGTACCTCTTCATCAGGTGGAAGTAGCATTCTGGATTTTATATAGATAAGGGTTGCAGCCATGACGAGAAACTCCCCTGCTATTTCAAGATTAAGCTCTTTCATCATTTCGATATATTGAAGATACTGATGAGTGATCAAGGCAATAGGTATATCATAAATGTCAATCTTGTTTTCTCTGATGAGATGCAGGAGAAGATCAAAAGGACCTTCAAATACAGGGATTTTTATGTTATAGATACCTTCCATGCCTCCTCTGTCTCTTTAAGCCATAGAAGCCTTGAACCATTTATAACAGAGGCATTTATTGACTCAATCATCTCCTCAGGGTTTATATCAAGCCATTCTTTCTTCTTAAATGGCTTGGATGTTATTTTTATTTTGGATTTTAATGCCTTCTTTATGTCTGTATCTTTTGCCCCTGATTTAATCAGGGGCTTGCCCATTACCTTTGAAATCTCTATGAAAATCTCCCTGTGAGACCTTGCCTCACCTGCTGGCTCAACAGCCTTATGCACATATTTTATTCTTCCCAGATAATCCACTATTGTGCCTTCTGATTCGAAGGTTGCTGTTGACGGAAGCACTATGTCCGCCTGTGTTGCAAGCTCTGTCATGTGTGAATTCTGGACAATAAGAAAGTCAATGCCATCTGGCCTTCTATTAAGAGGTATCTCTCCAATGGCATAGAGAACCTTTACATCGCTCTTTGCTCTTTGCTCTTTGCTCTTTGCTATATCAACCATCTCTTTATAAGATTCGCCCTCACTCATAAGTCCCATTAAAATAACACCTTTTGCATTGCTTTCAAGTGGCACTGCAACAACCTTTGGAGTGACGAGTGACGCCTGCCCCGCTTCGCGGAGCGAGGCCGGGGAGTGACGAGTGACGAGTGCAATGTTAGCCGAAGCACCATAAAGAGAAGGTGAAGTAAAAATAACACTATTTCTGGCCTTTTCAAAAAGTGCTACAGCCTCAGTGAGTTCAGAGTTTTCACCCCCGCCCTCACCCTCCCCCCTATCATCCAAGCCCCCCCTCCTTTGTCCTCCCCCGCTTGGGGGGGGAGGATATGGTGGGGGTGAGGGG
>JACRGU010000185.1 GCA_016212245.1 Nitrospirota bacterium | reverse complement strand
TTTGGGAAAAATAAAATATCCTGTATTTAAGATATAGAGAAACTGAAAGTTATTCCAATGGAAGGAGGATGATTATGCAGGTTCTGGTCCTTTATTACTCAAAAGGGGGCAATACTAAAAAACTTGCTGAAGAGGTGGCAAAGGGAGTTAAGTCAACAGGCACAAAGGTTATAATTAAGAGCACGAAGGAAGTCACAAAAAATGATTTTCTTGAATCTGCTGGAATCATTGCTGGTTCACCTGTCTATTTCGGAGTCATGGCTGCTGACCTTAAGAGGGTCTTTGATGAATTTATAGGTCTGCGCAGGAAGATGGAGAACAAGGTAGGAGCTGCCTTTGCCACAGGCGGACACCACACAGGTGGTAAAGAAACTACTATTATGTCCATACTGCAGTGCATGCTTATCTACGGCATGATCATAGTTGGTGACCCGATGAGTGCTTCAGGCCATTACGGTGTCGGTTGTGTGGGTGCACCAGACAAAGTAGCAGCAGATGAGGCATTCAAGCTTGGCGCCCGTGTGGCAGAGTTATGCAAGAGGTTGAAATAGTGTTTTTGTTATAGACAAGAGTACTAGTGAAGATTATCGGGAAGTGAAGAGGAAACTATGAGCCGCCGACTGCCTGAAGAATTTGAAGGAAAAGAGATTGTCCCACTCTGTATTGCCGCAAAACTTAATGAGGCTAAAAAAATAGAAGAGATTCTTGACGGAGCTAATATAGATTATACCTTCGAGATTACCCCATTTACCAAAATGAGTGTTTTTAGCATACTATTTGGAGGAATTAAAGAAGGCATCTTATTCCTTGTTCTTTCTGGGCAACATGAATTCTGCCGGAATCTGCTTAAAGAGGCTGGACTTGAAAGTTTAATTGTAGAGTGATAATTTTTCAAACTCAGTGAAAGCTATCTTGCGATATTTACATTTCAAACGAGGCGAGGAATTCTTCAGGAGTTAAAATAGGGATTTTGTCATCAACATAGTCATCCTTATTCCTTGTGATGAGACAATCTGCCTTTACTTGAACGGCAGAGTAATACTGGACTGCATCTTCAAAATCCTTAAAATCAGCAGTTAACGACAGGTCAATTACTTTTTCATCAACGGAGGCAACGCTGAAAACAATCCTGATTTTTTCCAGCGTCTTTATTGCCTTCCCTCTATTCAGCTCTTTAGATAGCAGGTAGAAAAGAGTGGGGAAACTTAACGCACACAGGTACCCTTTCAGCTCCTTATCTTCAATCTTTTTAAATAGCTTTGCAGCAGAATAGTAAAAAGGTTCTCGTTTCAGAAAGATATCGAGAATAAAATTGATGTCACAGAGGACTGCTCTCAAAGATATTTATCCTCGATATGCTTTTTGTAACCCTTGAGCAATTTTTTATTGTCAGCCTTTGAAGGTAGAATTCCTGCTATTTCCGATAGAACGGGTGATTCAGTCATTTCTTTCTTTTGCTGTGTTGAAAGAGACTTAAAATAATCCGAAACCATCCTTGATAAACTGACATTTCTTGAACTGGCAGCCTTTTTTGCATTTTTGATTAATTTTTCGTCCATTCGTAATGTTAATTTTGTACCCATATCAAAACCTCCTTGATGTATATATTTTATTTTATTATACGGCATATGTCAATTGAAATCTGCTATCAGACTGCAGGATTCCTAAATACTCAGCGATTGCTACAAAATTGGTATAAAAAGTATTCTTCATATGTGGTAGTATATTTTGAAAATAAGGATAAATTTACAACATGAAGAAACTTGCCATTACAATGGGAGACCCTGGAGGGGTCGGGCCTGAGATAATTGTAAAAGCCCTTTATTGTGCTGAGATAAGGGATTACTGCAACCCTGTAGTCATTGGTGACCATATTGTTATCGAAGAGGCAATAAACCTTCTTAAACTGCCTGTAAAATTAAGGCTAATAAAATCACCTGAAGAATCCAAATCAGAGTTGGGTGTTATTGAGCTCATTGATCTGGGAGCAATTAAAAGATTCGAGAAATGTGAACCAACTGCTGAAGGTGGTAATGCATGTGTGAGCTATATCAAGAAAGCGGTTGAGCTTGCACTTGACAAACAGGTTGATGGGATTGTCACAGCACCTATATCAAAAGAGGCATTGAAGATGGCTGGTTTTACATGGCCAGGCCATACAGAGTTGCTTGCTGAACTAACAGGCACAAAGGATTATGCCATGATGCTTGTTGGAGGCCCATTAAAGGTTATACTTGTAACAATACACACCTCGATAAGAAGCGTGCCTGGTATGATCACAAAGAAGAATGTATTAAAAACCATTCATCTTGCCAGAAAGGCGTGTGATATGCTTTCTATTAAAAATCCTAAGATTGCTGTTGCTGGACTTAATCCGCACGCAGGCGAATCAGGCATATTCGGTGATGAGGATATAAAAAAGATTATACCTGCCGTTAAAGAGGCAATAAAAGAAGGGATACCTGTCTCAGGGCCTTACCCTTCAGATACAATCTTTCATAAGGCATATAAAGGTGAGATTGATATTGTTGTTTGCATGTATCATGACCAGGGATTGATTCCATTAAAGATGATCGCATTTGAGGAGGGTGTAAATGTCACAGTGGGTCTGCCAATTATCAGGACATCCCCTGACCATGGCACAGCTTATGACATTGCATGGAAAGGTGTTGCTAATCCCTTGAGCATGCTCGAGGCGATAAAAATGGCTACGAGACTGAAGATATGAGATATCTCGGCCAGAATTTTCTTTATGATCCCTCAATACTGAGAAGGATTATACAGGTCGCACAGCTTGACATGGAAGACCTTGTAGTAGAGATAGGACCTGGACCAGGCAAGTTGACAATGATGCTTGCTGAAAGGGTAAAAAAGGTTATTGCTATA
>JACRGU010000181.1 GCA_016212245.1 Nitrospirota bacterium | reverse complement strand
AGTTTTTCTGGTATTCAATTAATTTTTTAGCCTTGTCCCATTTGGCAATAAGTTATCAGGAGAAACTTCACCTTCCATCATGAGTTTATATCTTGCACATTCTTTATACTTCTCTGGATTCTGACAGTATTCTTCTACAAGTGGATATAGTTGTAATATTCTAATCGAACTCGTCAGATATTTATACATTGGACAACCATCCATATTTTTACACCTGAACGTCATCTGAGCCTCCTGATACTTAAATTATTAATCAAAAATTGCTCATTTAAAAACTCTGTGTTTTCTGTGGTTAATTGCATTATATTGCTCAGGTTTCAATATCCTGTATTCCAGAAACCCTTCTTCAGCCCTAACCTTTTTGTAAAATTCACAGTTACCGCAGAAAAGGTGTTTCTCTGCAAATGTGCCCTGAACCTCACCGTCGCAGAGTGTACCTGCAATAGCCCAGCAAATCCTTCCTCCGTTAATTCCATTGTTTAATCCATCAGCAGAGGTGTCGGCTGCTGCAGGGCATACACCAAGTTCGGATACTTTTTCTCCGCCTATCTCTCTACCGCACCTGAAAAATTCCCAGCAGTTTTGTCGTTTCATTTATTTTCCCTCACATTTGTTACCATACATCCAGTATAGTAGCATGCATCAAGACCTTATCCATAGCATCCCTGAGACTTGAAAAGTTTTTTGCGTTCTGTATTGCCATGGCTGCATACATAGATAGGGAATGTAATAATTTCAAGTCATCAATGGTAAATAATCTTTCAGAACAATTGCTCATATTAATCACGCCGAGATTAATACCAGCACATTTAAGAGGCACACATATCAGGGATTTAATATGTATTTCACCTGATTAAAACCGTGAATCCATTGTAACATTATTCACCAGTTCTGCCCTACCTATCCTTATCACATCACCTGCAATACCATCCCATACAGCAAGCTTTAATTTAGAGTCTGCTTCGGTACCAAAGGCAGCCTTGATAGAAAGCGATTTCTCATCATCAGTAAGAAGCATTACAGAACCATTGTCAGCTTTGATTAGATTCCTTGCCTCTTCCAATATCATATTGCAGGTGTCTTCCACACTAAAACTGATTTTTAATATACCTGATCTATTTTTCTTTAATGCTGTAAAATCCTCATTAAGCCTTCTTATTCTCTTACTCATAGTTTCAAGAATCTTAAACACCAGTGTCGGATCTTTGTCTATAGACGCAAAAAGCTTTTTCTTATCTATACTTAATATCCTTGCATCACCATAAACTGTTGCTGTTGCAGAACGTGGCAACCTGTCAAACAGGGACATTTCTCCAAAGATATCTCCACTTTCAAGTGTTGCTATAGTGACGTCTCCTGAGGCAGTACTTTTTGTTATCTTCACCTTGCCGGCCTGTATCACATACATTGCCTCACCCTTTTCACCCTCCCTGAAGATAATCTCTCCATTAGAGTAACTCCTTCCCAGAAGCTCTCCCTCTTTCATATTTCCCCCTTCACCAATGCCTTTGCAGATTCCTTCCACAGGCTAAGATGCGTCCTTAAATCGAGTGCCTTTGGAAATATGTTTCTGTACCGTTCGTTTCCTGTAAACATGTCCCACAGTATGGAACTCAGTATCTTGCGCCTGTCAAAAAAAATATCCTGCTCTTTCCGGACAACGCTGAGCATCCCTTTAGTGAGTATACTGTTTCCCCTGCAGATGTCTATAATTGCATACAGATACTTTCCATAATAATTATCAATCACAATACTTCTGTAAACCGGATGGTAATCTTTCTGAAAATGCTCTTTGCTTACACCTTGAAATACAGCGGTTTTCGCAGCAGCCTTCCCCATTAAATATGCAGCGCCCAGTCCATCTTTAAAAAGCCTTGTCGAGCCGGCATCACCGCACATAACCAACCTGTCTGCAAAAGGCCTTTTAGGTGCTCTTATATTCATTTTCGGTAAACAACGACATTCTATGCTGTATGATGATGTTTTTGGCAAAACCCCTTTAACAACAGGTTTGTTAAGAAAATCATTTACTATGCCTGCACTTATATTTTGCCCTAATATGCAGAGTGTTACATAAGAACCTTTAGGGATCATCGCTGCGAACTTTATACCCCTATCTGGAAGAAGAAATAGATGAATAGAATTCCCGAAATACTTCAATACTATATCTTTGCTCATGTGAATCTCTACTATCGCAGCCGTTACAGTGGACGGTTCTTTATATCCGAATCCCAGATCCTCAAATATTTTAGCTGTTGTGCTGTTTACTCCAAATGCGCCCACTACAAGGCCGGCCTCCATGATCTCATCATTTCTGGAAAACAATACGGGTCTTTTGTTTTTGTATTCAATGCGATCAATCCTTAAAGATTCATGAACTGCACCCTCTTTAACTGCCTGTGTGAGAAGGAAGTTGTCAAAGCTCTCCTTACCCTCCTTCATCATCCCCTTAGGCCCGCCGCCTCTGTATACAGTAGCGATGGTCCTTTCAAAATCGGGTGTCGCTATATAGACATGCCCATGGTTTGTATGAAGTTTATAAGAATGGATGCCCTTTCTAATAACTGAATCCGGGAGATTTATACCTTCAACAGCAAGTGTCTGAACAAGTAGTTCAGAAATTATACCCCCGCACCTGTTACAGCCTCGAGGCCCATCCTGTGTAAAATCCTTGGGTTCAAAAATAGTGATATTAAATTCCCTGTCCAGCATCCTTGCCATCTTGAGTGCAAAGATGCTGAAAAAAGAACCTGCCGGGCCTCCACCGATAACGGCAATATTCGAGCCATCTCTTAAAGCAAATGCATTAGCGACCTCATTGTCTCTGTGCATACAGGATGACCCTACCTCCCCTTGCCGTTATTTAATTTTATACTCTTTTATCTTTGCCCGTAAAGTGTTTCTGTTTATCCCGAGGGTCTTTGCTGCCTTGAGCTGGTTGCCTTTCGTCTCCTTAAGCACTATTGCGATAAGTGCCTTTTCGACCTCTGAAAGCACAGTATCATAGAGGTTACAGCTTTCAAGCTTTGTCATTTCTTTCAGATAGCGATTCAGCTTATCTTCGAGAAACTCCTTTATTGATAAATCCCTTTTGTCCACAAAGAACTCCGTTCCAATTTAAAATGTGAAAGTGGGTGTGTGAGAGAACTTTATCATAAGAAATTTGATTTTGCAATAATGAATTACGTGCTACTTGAAAACCCTTACCCATTTCAAGTAATATTTCCTTTATCATGCAGAAATTGATTAAGGATTTAATCCAGAAAAACAACACAAAAATACTCCTCATAGTCCTCGATGGGCTTGGAGGGCTCCCTGTAAACGGAAAGACAGAGCTTGATATTGCAAATAAACCGAATCTCGATGCACTCGCAATACAATCTGCATGCGGGCTTCACATCCCTGTTGCCATGGGAGTAACCCCTGGAAGTGGACCAGGACACCTATCGCTATTTGGCTATGACCCGATTGAGTGGCAGATAGGGAGGGGGGTGCTCGAGGCACTCGGTCTTGGAGTAGAGTTAAAGAAGACAGATGTTGCTATAAGGGCAAATTATGCGACCATCGAAGATGGCATCATTAAGGACAGGCGCGCAGGAAGGATTCCTACGAATGAAAGCAGAAAGATCACAGAAAGACTGCAGGAAAAAATAAGAAAGATTGATGATGCTGAGATAATATTTGCGCTAGGGATGGAGCACAGGTTTGCTATTGTCCTCAGGTTCCCTGAGCCACTACCACAGGGCTCTGCATCAATAAAAGACACTGACCCACAGAAAGAAGGAAAACCATCAATCAATATCACCCCTGAAACACCGCATGCAGAGCGAGTTGCAAGGATTGCTGAAAGATTAATCTCGAGCATCTCTGAGGCTATAAAAAACGACCCAAGGGCAAACTTCATACTTCTTAGAGGATTTTCACAGGTGCCTGATATCCCCCATTTCGAGGAAACCTATGGACTGAGATCTTTATGCATTGCCACATACCCCATGTATCGTGGTCTTGCGAGATTGATTGGAATGGATGCACCTGCAATTAAAGGGGATATAAAAGAAGAAATTGATCTCCTCAAAAAGAGCTATAATGACTATGACTTTTTCTTCTTGCATGTGAAGAAAATTGACTCTTATGGTGAGGATGGGAACTTCGAGGGAAAGGCATCGAAGATTGGGGAGTTCGATAAACTCCTGCCCGAGATACTCAGTCTTAACCCTGATGTACTCGCCATCACAGGAGACCATTCAACACCCTCTGTGCTTAAAAGCCATAGCTGGCATCCTGTGCCCCTGCTTTTGAAGTCTCCATATGTACTCGGTGGTACCTGTAAGGCATTTACTGAAAGGGAATGCATAAAAGGGGAACTCGGCATATTCCTCACAGTTAATCTCATGCCCTTAGCCCTCGCAAATGCAGGCAGACTCAAGAAATTCGGTGCATAGTTTAATAGATACTCACTGCCATCTCGAAATGGATGAATTCAATCCAGACAGAGAAAATGTTATCGAGAGGGCAAAGGATGCAGGTATCGAGGCGATAATTACAATAGGCTCTGACTTAGAAAGTTGCAGAAGTGCAATAGAACTCTCAGAAAAATATGATATTATATACGCTGCCATCGGCATTCATCCCCATGATGCAAAGGACTTCACAGAGGAGATATTTAATCAGATAAAGGAATGGGCAAGAGGACAGAATATAGAACATAGCCCCCCCACCCAACCCTCCCCCTCGAGGGGGGAGGGAAAGGGAGGGGGTGAAGGTCTGGGCTCTGGGCCCTGGGCCCTGAGCTCTAAGAGGGTAGTTGCCATTGGAGAGACAGGTCTCGATTATCACTATGAGAATTCACCGCGGGATATTCAGAGAGAGGTTTTTAGAAAACATCTTGTGCTTGCAAGAGAGACAGGTCTTCCAGCAGTCATACACAACAGGGAGGCAAAAAAAGATACCCTTGAAATCATCAGGGAGTCTGGAATAAATAAAGGTGTCTTACACTGCTTTTCTGGTGATATGGATATGGCAGAGCGGGCTATGGCAATGGGGTTTTATATATCCATAGCAGGACCTGTAACATTCAAGAATGTTAGAAGGCTGAGGGAGATTGCAAGGGCAATACCTGATGATTATCTGCTTATCGAAACAGATGCACCATATCTAACACCAGAGCCATTCAGGGGAAAGAGGAATGAGCCTTCTTATCTTGTACATATAGCGAGGACGATTGCAGAACTCAGGGGTATAACAGCAGAGGACCTCGCAAGGATTACAACCCTGAATGCAAAACGACTATTTAGGATAGGTCAGTTGCCTGAAACAGGTGAAATAGCTTATAAGATAAGGGGTAACCTTTATCTTAATATCACAAATCGCTGCACAAATAGATGCTCCTTTTGTGTGAGATTCCACACAGACTATGTTAAAGGCCACAACCTGAGGCTTTCATACGAACCTGCAGAGGAAGAGCTTAAAGATGCGGTAGGTAACCCATCACAATACAGAGAGGTTGTATTCTGTGGTTATGGAGAGCCACTCCTGAGACTTGATTTGGTTAAGGGTGTTGCGAGATGGATAAAACAGAATAATGGGAAGGTCAGGATCAATACAAATGGTCATGGAAATCTTATAAATGGGAGAAATATCCTTCCTGAGCTTAAAGGCATTGTTGATAGTATCTCGATAAGCCTCGATGCACATGATGAAGAGACATACAATAGAATCTGCAGGCCTATCTTCAAAAATGCCTTCAGAGAAGTCCTCTCTTTCACAAAAGAGGCCAAGAAATTTATACCTGAAGTGCAGGTTACGGTTGTTACACTTAAAGGCGTGGACATCGAGAAATGCAAAAAGATTGCTGAGGATTTAGGTGTCAAGATCCGCGTCAGAGAGCTTGATGTAGTAGGGTAAAAATGGTTAAGATTGTATTAGTCTTAGATTTTTAAAAAAGAAATCATATACTTCCTGGAATAGTATCTCGCCCTGGCTTCCATCTGAGAGCCGCTTCCATTTCAATTTCCCGGAGCTAATCTCATCGTCGCCTATTATCAGGACATAACCTGCAGATAATCTGTCTGCCCTTCTCAGTTGACTCTTTAAGGAATTACCAGCATATCCGACTTCAACCCATATCCCCTTCTCCCTGAGTCTATTTGCAATAACAAGGCCTTCTTTCTCTGCAGGTGCTCCGATTGTGGCAATAAAAATCTCCGGTGCAGGAGTTCGGAGTTCGCCCTGAACTTGATTCAGAGTCGGAGTTCGGAGCAAGGCTACAAGCCTTTCCATCCCTATTGCAAAACCAATTGCAGGTGTAGGAGGGCCTCCAAACTCCTCAACAAGCCTGTCATAACGGCCACCTGCAGCCACTGCATTCTGAGCGCCGAGTTGTTCACTTGTAACCTCAAAGGTTGTCCTCGTATAATAATCAAGTCCCCTGACCATATCAGGGTTTATAACATAAGGGACATTAAGTAATTTTAGCAAA
Source organism: Nitrospirota bacterium (assembly GCA_016212245.1). Taxonomy (GTDB): domain Bacteria; phylum Nitrospirota; class Thermodesulfovibrionia; order Thermodesulfovibrionales; family SM23-35; genus JACRGU01. The sequence goes on along the minus strand of JACRGU010000181.1, from coordinate 2,257 downwards.
GAAAGAAGTGCATTAAAGTGTTCCCTGCATTCATTGCATAGAAAATCCATCACCCTCGGTGCACCCTTCCTGAGCTCTATACATACATCCACCTTACAGTCTAATATCCTGAGTGGGTTATACTCGTATCTCCTTTTGCAATCAGGACACAATCCATTAATCCTCCCTGAGAAGAAATTCAGGAGGGCCTTTCTGTAATCAGGTCTGCATTTCTCGCAGCCGATGGAATTCACCTCAAAATTAAGCCCTTTTAGACCAAGTCTCTCAATAAAAAGTCTGAGCATTGAGAATATTTCAGCATCCAGCTTTGGGTCAGATGTCCCGAATGCCTCAACACCTATCTGAAAAAACTGTCTGAAACGGCCTGCCTGGGGCCTTTCATATCTGAACATTGGACCTGAGTAAAAAAACTTCTGCGGCGAAGGGAGGTTATAAAGGTGATTCTCTACATAACACCTGACAACAGGGGCAGTCCCTTCTGGCCGAAGGGTAATACTTCTCCCTGCCTTATCAGAGAATGTATACATCTCTTTTTCGACAATATCGGTAGTTTCGCCTATGCTTCTTATAAATATCTCGGTCGCCTCGATTATCGGTGCTCGTAATTCCTGGAAACCGTATGCGGAGAATATCTCTCTCGCAGTCTCCTCAACCCTCTGCCATATATAGATATCAGGAGGCAGGATATCCTGGATGCCCTTCAGTGCGCTATACCGTTCGGCTGAGCGTCTTGACTGAGCTCGACGAAATCTCACGACGAAGCCTCACCCGTCTCTTCCCCTTCTCTCTCCTTGTCATGCTCAAGCATCCTGAGGTGGCTCTCTATTAGCCTCTTTACCTCTTCCTTAAAATGTCGCCTTATTCCCTTCAGGTCAACAATATCCTCGTGAATCTTTATAACCTTCTCCTGTGCCTCCTTCAGCATCGCATCCGCCCTGAGCTCTGCCTCCTTCACAAGGAGCTCTGCCTCTTTCCTCGCATTTGTCTTATACTCCTCGACCATCTGCTGGGCAGTCATAAGTGTCTCTCTCAATGTTGTCTCCATATCCTTGTATTCTTTAATCTGGTTCTCTAACCTATGCACGCTCTCCTTAAGGGATGCATTTTCTCTCAGGAGCTCCTCCATCTCCTCCCTTATCACCTCAAGAAATGCATATACCTCCTCAACATCAAATCCCCTGAACTTCATTGGGAATTGTTTCTGCTGGATATCAAGCGGTGTGATTCTCATATAAGGCTACCCCCTTTCAATTTATAGGCAAGCTCTATCAAAGATTTTATCAGGAAATACTTTACAAATAATATAGCGAGTATTACAACCATAGGTGATATGTCAATACCTATTCCGTATCCAATACGCCTCCTGATTGGCCTCAATACAGGTTCTGTAACAGCATGCAGGAATCTGACTATAGGATTGTATGGATCAGGATTAACCCAGCTTATCAGTGCTGAAATAATTACTATCCACATATAGACAGTAAGCACTATGTTGAGTATATTAGCGACAGCAAGTAATAAATTGGCAAATATAAACATCTATCCTTCACCTCCTAATCCCTTTGCCCTATTCGTTGCTGCCTCAATTGCAGCAATAACGATCTCCTTAAACCTTCTTTCCTCAAATACCTTAAGACCTGCCTCTGTTGTTCCACCTGGCGATGTCACTATCTCCCTGAGTTTTTCAGGAGACATCCCTGTATCGAGGAGCTTTGCTGTGCCTGACAATGTTTGAATAGCAAGCTCAGAGGCATTATCCCTGCTTAACCCTATCCTTACACCCGCCTCTACCATCGCCTCTACAAAAAGTGCAATAAATGCAGGGCCGCTGCCTGACAATGCAGTAACTGCATTCATATATTTTTCAGGCAGTGTTATTACTTTTCCAATGGACATAAATATATCCCTGACAGTCAATATGTCTCTATCAGAGAAACACTCACATAATGACATAACAGACATCCCTTCTTGAACAATGGCAGGAGTATTGGGCATAACCCTTATTAGTTTTTTTGTCTTAAGCTTTGACTGAAGATAAGAAAATGTTATCCCTGCAGCAATTGATACCACTGTTTTATCATCTGTTATTAAGTCTGCTATATCATCAAGGACTGAAGCCATATCCTGAGGCTTAATGGCAAGGATTATTATATTGCATGAGGATGCCACCTCTCTATTAGATGGTGTTGTCTTTATCCTGTATGTATGCTCCAGATATTTTCTCCGCTCTTCCCTTGGTTCTGATACAAATATCTCT
>JACRGU010000021.1 GCA_016212245.1 Nitrospirota bacterium | reverse complement strand
TAAAATCTCTACTCCCAGCACCAATACCAATCTTTTCAACAGTCATAACTGGTATATCTCCAAATCCTGATGAAAGCCCTTTAAGTATTGCTGCACCTGTTGGTGTAGTCAGTTCAAATGATCCTGAATTAAATTCAGGACTTGTTGAATACACAGGTACTCCCTTCAAAATTTCAGCTGTTGCAGGTGCAGGCACAGGGAGGACTCCATGCACTGCCTTAACAGAACCATTCCCAAGATTTATAGGGGATGAATAGACCTTTTCTACACTAAGTATATCAAGACCTGTAATCGTCCCAAAAATATCCACAATACAATCCACACCACCAAGTTCATGGAAATGAACCTTATCAATAGCCTCATCATGAACCTTTGTCTCTGCTTCAAAAAGCCTCCTGAAGATTTTAAGCCCCTTTTGTTTAATCTCATCTGATAGGGAAGAATTCCTAATTATCTTCTCAATCCCTTTCCATCTCCTTAGTTCGGAGTTCGGAGTTCGCCCTGAACTTGATTCGGGGTCGGAGTTTTGAACAACATCAACTTTTGTTGCACTAAATCCTGCACGCTTAACCTTTTTAGCTCTAAGCTTATAGCCCTTTATGGGAATCTTTCTGAGCTCATTCTCTAACTTTTTTATAGAGACACCTGCATCAACAAGTGCCCCAAGGCACATATCACCACTTATTCCGGAAAAACAGTCAAAATAAGCTATCTTCAAAAAGCCCTCCTATAATTTCAATTAATTTCAACCCCAGTAAATATTACCCGAAAACAAATTCCTTATAAAGTCTAATATTAACCGTTTGACATATTCTTTTCTTTTAAGTTATTTTCAGCTATGGTAAGCTGGAGTTTTAGATAGTGCTGGCGAGCTTTCTTATAAAACCAGGCACCATCGAACTGCGTGAGGTAGCCATCCCTAAACCCTCTGAGGGAGAAATCCTCGTTAAGATAAAATCCTCTCTTACCTGTGGTACTGATTTAAAGGCATTCCTTAGAGGTCATCCCATGATACCTATGCCTGGGTTATTTGGCCATGAGTTCTCCGGAGTAGTTGCAGATGTAGGGAAAAGAGTCAAAAAATTTAGGGTAGGTGATGAGATTATGGCGGTCCATAGTGCACCATGCAATGAGTGTATATTCTGCAAAAAAGGACTCTATAATCTCTGCGAAAATATCATGTCTACAAAGGTGTTGGGTGCCTTTGCAGAGTACATACTATTACCTACCCATATCGTAAAGCAGAATGTCTTCCACAAGCCTGACAGTCTTACCTTTGAAGAGGCTGCATTCCTTGAGCCTTTGTCATGTGTGATTCACGGTATGCATGACCTGAGAATCAAAAAAGGTGACAAGGCACTTATAATTGGAGCAGGCTCCATTGGACTCTCACATCTTCTATTATTAAGAAATAAAGGAGCGGATGTAATAATCACAGGGCTTGAGAAAAAAAGACTAACACTCGCAAAGAGTCTTGGTGCTACATTTGCAGTCACACCAGATAAACTTAAAAATATATTAAAAAAATTCACAGATGGGCTTGGTGTGGATTATGTATTTGAATGCACAGGACAGCCTGATGTATGGCAATCATCTGTCAATTATGTAAGGAAGGGAGGAACAGTAATCCTTTTTGGAGGCTGTAAGACTGGAACTACTGTAACCTATGACGCAGGAAGGCTTCATTACGATGAGATAACACTCAGGGGAGTATTCCATTTCACTCCGGATGATGTGAAAGAGGCATATAATCTTTTAAAATCAAGGGAAATTAAAGTATTAAAATTGATCTCAGGACGTCATCTATTGAAAGATATAGGAAAGGTATTCATTAAATTGGCAAAAGGTAAAGGGATAAAGTATGCACTTATTCCATAGAAAAAGAAAAAGGGGACGGTTCTATTTTCTATCATCTTGACCCTTTTTCGGCCTACCTTTTAGCTTTACTATCGCATCAACATTATATTCTTTAGTTACTTTATCCTCGAAATCTTCACTGCCGTATATCACCCTCCTGTTCATCTCACCCTTCATCATATTCTTTTCTTTGACCATCCCTTTTATAAACTCCCTATACTTCTTCCTTCGTTCCGCATCGCTGCCTGCAAGGCCATTGAAAATCGGATGCTCGTCTATTATTGCATCTTTCTTACCATAAGCATATGCATTGTAACTGCTCCATTTGTAATCTTTAGGGTCTTCTACCACCTTTGCCCTCACCGGATTTAACTCAACATAGCTTCCGCAGGCAAGCAGGTAATCGTCTTTCGATATTATGATGCTTTTGTATCTATCCTGCCAGAAATGGCCAATGTGCTTATAGCGGGCTTTATAATATTGTGCATATGACAGGTTTATTCCCTTCATTATCTCCGCTAAAGTACCGCCTTTTTCTGTGGGTTCAATGACAAGATGGATATGATTCCTCATCAATACATAATGATATACTCTAAACTTATATCTCTCTTTGTATCTTTGTAGTATCTCGGCATACTTCTTATAGTCTATTTCATGCCTGAAAACATCCTGTCGATTATTGCCTCTTGTTAGTATATGGTATATAGGTATTCCTTCGGCGCTATCCTTGCTGTCCTTGGCATGTCCAGAATCTATCATTTCCTATCCCTTTTGTCAAGAAAATAGAACCGTCCCCTTTTTCCTTTTGTTAATTGACTATTGACCGATAACTTACAGAGGAGAGGTCAGATATAAGTCCACTTATACCTGCCTCGATGAGCTGACTCATGGCCTCTGCAAGGTGAGATGGATTGCTATCGCTTACCGCCTTCTTTAGGGAAAAAATCCTTTGATAAATCTCCTTTCCTGCGGGGTCTAAAAGCCTGGCCTCGTATTCTAACTCTGCACTGGTGGAGCCATCTGGATTATCGGAGCGTTCAAATTTCCTGAGATTGACCCTTAGGCCGAGACTGCCTTCTTCCTGGAAATTAGAGATATATACATTTGAAAACAGGTTGCATGAATAGAGTGCCTCGTTTATCTTTTTTGTCAGAATATCCCTCGGTGCTGAATCCCAACGGTTAAATTTTGAGATCACTATCTGATAGGGGGATTTCCTGTAAACCATGAAAGGCTGCTTGAGGTACTTCTCTGCCTGAACCGGAAATAATGTTATCGGGCCCAAGTTTGGGTCTGAAGACTTTTTAATGATATCATTACTGAATCTTATGTTATAGACCTTCGTCTCCGGCACCGTTACACATCCGCATATAAAACCCAAAAGTAGAGATAGAGTCACAAAAGAAAAAACTTTCACCTACTCCTCCTGCCTCTCCCTGTAAATAACACTCCATGGCTTCTCCTTTAATCCCTGCAGAACATCATTAAGATTTTCTGCGGTCTCGGTGAGGCTTCTGAGGAGTGCGTCTATATTCCTCGACTGAAGGTTGATTGTCTTATTCAGGGAGGCTGATGCCTTCTCCATATTCTCTATCATACCTTCTGCCTTTTCAAGGTTTATCCTTGCCTTTTTGATGGTGAGGCCGAATTCACCCCTGTTGTCCTTCACAACCTTATCCATCTCTATTAGAACAGTTTCGAGCTTATCCATCGTACTCCTTAACCCGGATGTTATTTCCCTGATATCGCTTGAGGTTGAGACAATAGCCTTATTTGTATTTGACAGCAGGTTTCCAAACTCCTGTAGGTTCTTACTGTCAAAGAGTTTGGTTGCATCCCTCATAAGGGCGTCTGCTGTTGCCGAGAGTGCGTCGAACTTATCGGCAAAGTCCTTGAACTCAAAGGGGTCTTTTGCAGGAAGGATGGTCTTAGTCATTGATGTGCTTGATGTGAGTATTTCATCTGTTGCCTTCGAGATGTCCAGAAGGAGATATGTGTCACCAACAAAACCAAAGGTAGCAATCACAGCCTTTGTCCCCTTGTAAATGGGTGTGCCTTTCTTAACCCCGAACTCAATAAGCACATGGCCCTTTTCTCCCTCCGGTATACTTATATTCAGAACCCTGCCTGCCCTTACACCTCCGAGCCTTACCTGGGCCCCCTGTTCAAGTGAGCCTGAATTAGATACCTCAGCATAGTATTTATCATACTTCTCAAAAACAGCACTCCCCCCTATCAGGATTACAAAGATGCTCATAAGGAATAGGGATACAAAGACCACAAGACCGGCCCTTACCTCATCTCTAAGATAATTCAACCTCTCACCTCACTTTTTGTGGGTTAATCACCTGCAATAATCCTGAAGTAATCCTCAGGTGTATATTCCCTCTCCTCTGCCTGCCTTTCGAGAAAACACCTTATCCTCGGATTATCAGATGCCCTGAGTTCATCGAGCTCACCCTCAAATACCTTCTCACCTCTGTCGAGCATTATCACATGGTCTGCTATCCTGAAGAGGCTTGCAAGCTCATGGGTGACTACTATTATGGTTATCCTGAATATATCCTTCAGCCTTAAGATTAGTTCATCAATGCCTGCTGCTGTGATTGGGTCAAGTCCTGCTGAGGGTTCATCAAAGAATAGTATCTCAGGGTCCATTGCAAGTGCCCTCGCAAGACCTGCCCTCTTTTTCATCCCACCTGAAAGCTGGGATGGATAGAATTTATCAAAGCCCGAGAGTCCTACGAGGTCGAGTTTCATTCTGACCATTATCTGTATAGTAGAACCCTCAAGCCTCGTATGCTCTCTGAGTGGAAGTGCCACATTATCACCTACGGTCATAGAGTTGAGGAGTGCTGCACCCTGAAACAGGACACCGATCTTTTTTCTCACCTCATCCATATCCCTTTCATTCATACCTGCTATATCCCTGCCATTTATGATTATATTCCCCTCTGTTGGCTTGAGAAGACCGATCAGATGCTTCAACAATGTGCTCTTTCCACATCCGCTGCCACCGAGGATGGCAGTTATCAGCCCCTTAGGCACATTCAGGGAAATACCCTTGAGTATCTCTATGTTACCGTAATGAGTCCTCAGATTTCTGACCTCTATTGCATTTTCCATAACTATGTAAAGAAATAAAACAGTGCTGTAAAGAAGCAGTCAAAGGCTATCACAAGAAATATTGATAGCACCACTGAGGCTGTTGTCCTCCTCCCTACCTCTTCTGCACCTCCCTCGACCTTGAAACCCTCAAAGGCACCTACAGCTGTTATTACCACAGCAAAGGCACCTGCCTTTACAAGGCCAGTAATCACATCCTTTATCATAAGTGCGTTCTCTGTCTGCTGTATGTAATTAATCGGGTGGAGTTCAAGTATTGTTATAGAAAGCAAAAAACCTCCTAAGATTCCAATAAAGTCAGCGATTATTGTCAGGGCTGGAAGCATCACCACGAGGGCGATAAGCTTTGGGACAACGAGGAACCTTATCGGGTTTATACCCATGGTTTTAAGTGCATCTATCTCCTCTGCAACCTTCATCGAGCCTATCTCTGCTGCATAGGCAGAACCGCTCCTTCCAGAGACTATTATGGCTGTGAGTATCGGGCCAAGCTCCCTTGTTATAGAAACACCCACGAGATTTGCCACATATATCATCGCACCAACCTTTTTTAACTGATATGCTGACTGCAGGGCCATGATGATGCCTACAAAGAGGGAGATTACAGCTACGATTGGTATTGAGTTATAACCTGCCTTTACAGCCTCTGATATGGCTGCCTTCCACCTTATCCTCTTTCCTGTAAGGGGAGATACGACGGTCCAGTAGAAGATGTCATTTATGAGCCTTGACATCTGGTTTATCTCCCTGAAGAGTGGAAGAACCTTTCTGCCCACCGAACCGAAGAAGACATTAAATGGCCTGGTCAATTCCATCATATATCTCAAAGACCTTGTCCAGCCTCGAAAAACTGAATATCTCTCTTATCCTGTCAGGGAGGCCAATAAACTTCAGTCTCCCCCCATAACACATCATGTTCTTTAGTCCCTCTACAAAGGTTGCTATACCTGAGCTGTCTATATAGGAGACATTACTGAGGTCAACAAGCAGTGTGCCTGGCTTTTTGCATATTATAGAGATAAGATTTTTTCTAAGGCCTGGCGAAGAGTAAAGGTCTATATCACCGTATACCTTTAAGACATCAATACCCCTGTAACTAAGAACCTCTATTTCCATTGCATCTGTCTTCATAGTTCCCTTGACAGTGTGAGCCTGTTTATGTCCTTATGCCTCTCGTATCTGACCTCGTCAAAGGTCTTTTTTATGAAGTGCATGCCGAGACCTCCAGGCCTCACATCATCAAGGTCTCTGCCTCTGAGGGCCTGCTCAGGGGTCTGCTCTCCATCGTCCTCAATAATAGCCTGAAAACGCCTTCTCGATACCCTCAACCTTATACTTATTTTCCTTGTAAAATCATCCCTGTAGGCATGCCTTATTATATTCGTGCATGCCTCATCCACTGCCAATTTTAAATCTTCTGTTATGCTATCTTCAACATTGAAGATCTCACACAGTTTTTTTATGACAGAGCGGACCACCGAGAGGTATTTAGGATGTGAGGGGATTTCAAGCAATGTCTCCTTCATCTGCGCCTTATCTCTACCATAGTTATATCATCTGTCTTTGAGGTCTCCACAGAATATCCCTCCACAAATGACAGGAGGTCCTTCATTAAGTCTTCTGATGAGGCATGCCCTTTAATGAATTCGCTGAGTCTTCCAAACCCAAGCCTTTCACCATTGCAGTCAGTGACATCAAAGACTCCATCCGTAACAAAGAAAAGACGATCACCTGCATCAAAACTTAAATCATCCTTTTTGTATACAAATTCAGGAAGTATCCCCAGAGGAGGCCCTGATGGATCATTTATTATGTCAACAACCCCTTTTTTTATCGAGATGATAGGAGGATGGCCTGCTATCGAGAACTCGGCCATTTCTTTTACAGTATTTATTACCATATAAATGGCTGTAAGAAACATGCTGAGGCTTGTCCTGCTGAGCATTGCATTGAGGTTATTTAAGACCCTGTCAGGGGAGATGTCAATCCTGGCTATGTATCTGAAATCGCTGATCACCTTTGCCATATACAGGGCTGCTGATATACCCTTCCCTGAGACATCACCAATAAGAACACCAATGTGTCCATCCTTCAGTTCTATAAAGTCATAAAGGTCTCCACCTATTTTTTGTGCAGGTATGTTGACTGCAGATAGCTCGAAGGGTTCATGTATCAGAGAGGGTTCTGGGGGGAGAAAGCTCTTCTGCACTACTGCTGCAAGCTCAAGCTCTTGGTGTAGCCTTTCCTTTTCGAGCGCATCCTTGTGGAACCGCGCATTCTCTATCGCAACAGAGACCTGCGTGCAGAAGGTCTGGAAGATTTCGACATCGTATTCTGTGAAGGGCGCCCTGCCAACAGGATTAATAACCTCTGCCACACCGATAAGACCACCTCTACCGACAAGTGGAACAGCAAGGAGACTCTTTGTTATAAAACCTGTCTTTATATCAGCCTCTTTAAAAAACCTGCTATCCTTCGACACATCTTCAACGAGAACAGGACTTCGATTTTCAGCAACCCATCCAGCAATCCCCTGACCCATGTCGAGGGTTATAGTTTTTTTAAGCATCTCCGCAGTATCTGCGTTTTCGCCCAGGGCAACCTCAAACTCGAGCTTCCCCGTCACTCTGTTATAAAGCAGTAAGGAACATGCCTCAGCATTCATAACAGCCTTTGCCTTCTCCATAATAAGGGTAATGAGGGTATTGAAGTCGAGGGTGGATGATATGATAGCGGATACATCAATTAGGGTGTTCAGATCTGATACCTTTTTTTCAAGACCCTTTATGTAGTCTCTGGATACCGATATATTGAGGTCTGTTTTTTCAGACATAACTACCTTGCTCGAATTTATTAAAAAATAGATGATATGTCAAGGTAAATCATTAATACACAGCGATTTGTGCTATAATTTTAAGATGATTAACATAAAGGGTCTCCTGAGAGAAAACATAAAACCACTCAAGGCTTATGAGGCAAAAGAGATTCCATGCAAGGTAAAGCTCGATGCAAATGAGAGCCCGTATGGAATATCTTCAAAGTTATTAGCAAATTTGGGGTCCCCAAAAAGTCAAAGGCTTTTTGGGGCACTGAATAGATACCCTGACCCAGAGGCAAAGTTTCTAAAGAAGCTCATTTCCAGAGACCTTGGAGTAAGGCTTGAAAACATACTGCATGGTAATGGGTCGGATGAACTGATTTATTATCTGATAACAACCTTTGGTGGCCCTGTGCTTTATCCAATACCCACCTTCTCAATGTACGGAATTATTGCACAGGCCATTGGAGAAAGGAGAATTGAGATTCCACTCAATGAGGAATTTGATCTTGATATAGATAGGATACCTGGGGCAATTCGCAAAGAAAGACCTAAATTAATCTTTTTAAGTTCACCCAATAACCCTACAGGAAACTGTTTTTCTTCAGATAGGATTTTAAAGATAATCGAGTCAACCTCGTCACTATCTATTGTTGTGGTAGATGAGGCATATCAGCCCTTTTCGAGTAAAAAGGGATTTCTGCCACTGCTGAAGGATTATAAAAACCTTGTGGTAATGAGGACACTGAGTAAGATTGGACTCGCAGGATTGAGGGTAGGCTTCCTCATAGCTGATGCAGGGATAGTCAATGAAGTGGATAAGGTCAGGCTCCCATTCAATCTCAATTCCCTTTCTCAGGCAGTTGCAATAGAGGCATTAAAGGACAGAAAGACAATGAAGTCATATATAAACTCAATCATCTCTGAGAGAGAAAGACTTTTTAATGAACTGGCAGGAGTAAACGGCATAAAACCATATCCATCAGAGGCGAATTTTATATTATTCAAAACAGAAGATCCTGATAGGATCTATAAAGGACTTTTGAAAAAGGGGGTGCTCGTGAGGAATATGAAAGGGGTTGTGGATGGCTGTCTCAGGGTCACAGTTGGAACGCCAGAGGAGAATACGGTTTTTATAAGAGCCCTCAGACAGATGTTAGGGAGCAAATGAAAAAGGTGGGCAAATTATCTAATCTGGGAGGTAGCGTCTTATGAAAAAGAATTGCTGGGAGTTCAAAAAATGCGGCAGAGAGTTAGGAGGTGCTCATGTCAAAGAGTTAGGTATCTGTCCAGCTACGACAGAGAAGAGACTTGATGGTATTCATGATGGTAAAAATGCTGGTAGGAGCTGCTGGGTTGTTGCTGGGACATTCTGCAATGGGGAAGTTCAGGGGACCTTTGCTACAAAATACAAGAGTTGTGAGATGTGCGACTTTTATAGGCTGGTTAGAGAAAAAGAGTATCCCAAATTTTTGCTATCTGCAATCCTGCTCGGGAAATTAAAAAAATAGTCGCCTCCCTTGCTCCTAAGAAAGGGCAGTGCGGATCCCATTCACAAGGCTATCAATCTCGCTATCTCTCACAGTCCTTACATCAACCATCAGGGAATCCTCTTTAATCCTTGCGATAATTGGTGGGTTACCATGTCTGAGCCTCCATTCGAGTTCATTGACAGAAAGGGTATCAGGTTTTATTGAAACCACATAAGTCGGGAAGTCCATCTCAGGAAGAGACCCTCCTCCGGCACGAGAGGAATCTTGAATTACCTCTATCCTGGCATCTCTAAGAAATTCCTTTAAAAGCATCGTTATCTTTTCTGCACGTTCTCTTATCTCAGCATGCCTCTGGAATAACATCTTCAGGGTTGGAATATCTTCCTTTGCCTTATCCTCGTCGAGGTATTCCATTAATGTTGCCTCAAATGCAGCAAGGGTAAGTTTGTCTATTCTCAAGGCCCTTGTTATCGGGTTTTTCTGTATCTTCTCTATGTATTCTCTCCTGCCCACAATCACACCACCCTGAGGCCCTCCAAGAAGCTTGTCACCACTAAAGGTTGTTACATCAACCCCTGACTTCACAACCTCCTGGACTGCCGGCTCATTATAGATGCCAGATGGTCTTAAGTCTATAAGACATCCGCTTCCGAGGTCGAACATCACAGGGATTTGATGCCCCCTTCCAAGATTTACAATGTCTTCTATGGAGACTTCTTCTGTGAATCCGACAATCCTGTAATTGGATTGATGAACCTTTAAGATTAAGCCTGTGTTTTCGGAGATTGCATTTTCATAATCATAAAGATGTGTCTTATTTGTTGTCCCGACCTCACGGAGTATTGCACCACTTGATACCATTACATCAGGCATTCTGAAGGAGCCTCCTATCTCAATAAGTTCACCCCTCGAGACAATAACCTCTTTGCCTTTTGACAATGTATTCAAACATAGTAAGACTGCTGCTGCATTGTTATTTACGATGAGGGCATCCTCTGCACCTGTGATATCCCTGAGAATACCTTTTATGTGGGAATATCTCTTTCCCCTTTTGCCTGCATCAAGGTCGTATTCGAGATTGGAATAATTTTCTGAAACCCGCTTGATATTTTCGAGTGCCCTTTCAGAAAGGATGGAACGCCCGAGGTTTGTATGGATGACTATGCCTGTTGCGTTTATAACAGGCCTGAGGCTATATGAGGACAATTTCTCAATCCTTCTTTCTATATCAGCAGATAGCTTTTCTAAAGAGAGGTCTGTATCAATACCATCAATTATTTCCTTTCGTCTTGAATCAATGACCTCTCTGATGGCCTGAAGTACATACCTTCTCGGATGGTTCTTCAGCCATTCTACACATATCTTGCCCTTCAGGATCTCATCCACAGAAGGAAGCGTAGATAGTAGTTTCTGCTTTTTATTCATGATGGCGTTAAATTATATCATATTCTCAGTCATTGAAAGGCCGATATATGCTAAAATAACTTTTGTGATGTACAACATTCACGAAGAGTGCGGGGTCTTCGGGGTATACGGGCACCCGGAGGCAGCAAACCTTACATACCTTGGATTATACGCCCTCCAGCACAGAGGACAGGAAGGAGCAGGTATCTGTTCCTCAGATGGGAAACAGCTTCAAGTTGAGAAATCCATGGGACTCGTTGCTGATATCTTCAGCGAAAAGAGATTAAGGAGACTTCCAGGCCATATAGCAATAGGACATAATCGCTATTCTACAGCCGGTAGCAGTGTCCTGAAGAATGTCCAGCCTATAGTCGCAAATTTTGCCCTCGGCTCCCTCGCGATAGCACATAATGGGAACCTTGTTAATGCAGTAGAACTCAGGACATCACTCGAAGGAGAAGGCGCTATATTCCAGTCCACTTCAGATAGTGAGGTCATCGTGCACCTCATAGCCCATTCAAAGAAAAATGACTTTTATGAAAGGGTTATTCATGCGCTTAAAGAGGTCAGCGGTGCCTTCAGCCTGCTTATATTGAGAGAAAAAGAGCTTATAGCAGTGAGGGACCCCTATGGTGTAAGGCCCCTCTGTCTCGGAGAAGTAGACGGGGCTTATGTTGTTGCCTCAGAGACCTGCGCATTTGATTTAATAAATGCTACTTATATACGTGATATAGAGCCAGGAGAGATGCTTACAATAAACGAACATGGCCTTAAATCTCTGAAGGCGCTCATCAGTCCGAGAAAGGCATTCTGCATTTTCGAGTTCATTTATTTCTCAAGACCTGACAGCTATATCTTTGGCAGATTGAATGTGAATGAAATAAGGAAGGAATTTGGAAGACAGCTTGCGAGGGAATCCAATGTAGGTGCAGACCTTGTAATACCTGTACCTGATTCAGGTGTACCTGCAGCACTCGGTTTCTCAGAAGTGAGCAGCATCCCGTTTGATTTTGGCCTTATAAGGAACCACTATGTTGGAAGGACGTTCATAGAACCCAAACAGAGCATAAGACACTTTGGTGTTAAGATAAAGCTCAACCCTGTAAGGAGACTTCTTGAGGGCAAGAGGTTGGTTGTAATAGATGATTCGATTGTCAGAGGTACTACAAGCAAAAAGATAGTCAAGATGCTCAGGGAAGGAGGAGGTGCAAGAGAGGTACACCTGAAGATAAGCTCCCCGCCGACCATTGGCCCCTGTTTCTACGGTATAGATACACCTACAAGGCGAGAGCTCATCGCATCCACGCACCTGATTGAAGAAATCAGGAAATATATAACTGCGGATTCTCTTACTTATTTAAGTATCGAAGGACTCAAGAAGATAGTCCCGGATTCTCATAATTACTGTGCTGCCTGCTTTGACAATGACTACCCGATAAGTTTTCCGAGTGAACGCCTTGAACAGATGGAATTTTTCTTCCGTTAGATGTTAGGAAAGATATAATGCTAACAGTGGCATTAAGGGCAATATTCAAGATAAACCTCGGTGTTAAAAAATCCGAGAGGGTTCTTTTATTCACAGATAGGCCCTCTGTTAAAGAGACCATTGATGAATCAGACATGGAGAGAAGGTCGAGACTGAGGTGCATCTCTTTGCTTGCAACAGAGATAGGCAGGAATTATTGTAAGTCAATAACCTTCTATGAATACGAATCCACAGGCAGCCATGGTGCAGAACCACCTTCAGAACTCTGGGAGATTGCATTCGGTGAAGAGACGGTTGAGGCATTAAGGAAAGATAAAATCCTTAATCCTATCCTGAAGAAGAATGCCAAAGATCAGGATATTAAAAGGGCAGAAGATATCATCAGAAAACATAAAAATAATGCTGTAAATTGTGTAATCGCACTTTCAAATTATTCAACGAGCCATACCATGTTCAGGGATTTTCTTACAAGGATATGCAGGACAAGGTATGCGAGTATGCCCCTTTTTGATATTTCGATGCTCGAGGGGGCGATGAATGTTGACTGGAAGGAGCTTGCAAAAAGGACGAGAGGGATAGCAAAGATAGTAAACATGGCTGAGTTTATAGAGGTAAAAACCTTAAACGGCACCCAAATCTCATTCTCAAAAAAGGGAAGGAGGGCAAAATCAGATACAGGGATACTTACAAGGCCCGGGGCTTTTGGCAATCTCCCATCTGGTGAAGTCTTCCTTGCACCATTAGAAGGAACAGCCAATGGAAGACTTATCCTCGAATGGGCTCCGACAAGACAACTTAAATCTCCGATAACACTCATAGTTAAGGATGGTTATGTCGTGGATGTCTCGGGCACAGATGAGTATGCTGAATATCTCAATGTGAGGCTTTCTGAAAGGAGAGAAAACGGAAATATTGCTGAGCTTGGCATCGGCACAAATGACCGTGCAGCAAGGCCTGACAATATACTCGAATCAGAAAAAATCCTCGGTACAATTCATATAGCCCTCGGTGACAATAGCTCTTTTGGTGGGACAGTCAAGACGCCCTTTCATCAGGACTTTGTGTTTTTTAAACCGACTGTAACCTTGATCCACAAAGATGGAAGCAGAGAGGCAATCCTTAAGGCCGGTAAATTGCTTTCCTCATGATTTATTTCTGTTTTATCTTCCTATCCTGTCTATTCCCAGCCAGTGCACTATCGGATGTAATCGTCCATGACATGATTGTGCTCAAAGGCGAGGAGGTTATGCTCAGGGCTGAGACAAGGGGAAGACTCCTCAGCAAGGGTGGTGAGGTTGTAGAGTTCTTTGTTGATGGGAAATCCATTGGTAAAACCCTTTCAGGCGGTGATGGTTTTGCATTCAGACAGTTTATCCCGCTAAAGACTGGCATGTATCAGATAACTGTAAAGTCAGGTGGGGATGAAGATAATGGATTACTTCTTTCATTGAAAAAGGGTGACAGGATTATCTTTGTTGATGTAGAAGGGAGCCTATTAGAGGGACTATTTTCAAAGAGGCCGATGAAGGGAAGCCAGAAGACAATAAAGAAAATCTCGAGGAGGTTTCCAGTTGCATTTCTCCAGGCAGGGGTTCTCGGTGTAAAAGCTATCAAGGTATGGCTGAAAAAGAATGAATTCTTAGAGTTACCTGTGGTTCCATGGAGACAGGGAGCAATATTTGATGAGATAAACGAAAAAGGGGTTAAGATTAAGGCTGTAATAGGAAGCCCATCTATAATCGAATCTGCAAAGGAATACAAACCCATGGCCTTCAGCTTCGAAGAGACAGACGATGCAGAGGAGGTGAAGGACTGGGAGGAGATCAGGAAAAGGCTCATTGACAGAACTACCCATAAAGATAAATAATTGAATATGGCTCAAAGATATAATTCCTTCGGCTCATATATAAGAAAAAAGTTCGGCACTACTGTTTATAAGGTAAATGTGGATGCAGGCTTCACCTGCCCTAACAGGGATGGAACAATCAGTACATCAGGCTGTATCTACTGTAATAATGATAGTTTCAGGCCGAGTTCATGTAAGCCAACCCTATCTGTTAGTGAACAGATCAGAAATGGTATCAGCCATATTAGAAAAAGATATAGGGCAGAGAAATTTCTCGTATACTTTCAGCCATACACAAACACCTATGCCCCTGTTGACGAGCTGGAGCGCCTTTATAAGGAAGCCCTGTCTGAACCTTCGGTCATAGGCCTTGCGATTGGCACACGGCCCGACGCAGTTGACGAAGAAAAGATCAGCCTGCTTGAGACCCTCGCACATAGATGCTTCATCCTGATCGAGTATGGCATGCAATCAATCTATGACAGGACACTCGAGTTCATAAACCGGGGTCATGACTATAATACATTTCTTAGGGCACTTGATTTAACAAAAAATAGAGGCATATTCATTGGTGTGCATATCATTGTCGGGTTTCCGACAGAGACAAGAGAAGAGATGCTTACAATGGCTGATGAGGTCTCAGACCTTCCAGTAGATTTTCTTAAAATTCACCAGCTTCAGGTGATAAAAGACACGCCCCTTGAGATTATTTACAGGGAGACCCCATTTCATCTGTTAGGATATGAAGAATATCTTGAATTCATTACTGAATTTATAGAAAGGCTTTCTCCCCGGATAGTATTGCAGAGACTTTTTGCCACAGCACCTGACAATATCCTGATAGCACCACAGTGGGGGAAAGGCAGACAGGAGATTTTAAGAGACATAGAGAAAAGGCTTGAGTTTAGAGATACCTATCAAGGGAAAACTCCACGCCCCCTTAGCTCAGTAGGATAGAGCACAGGTTTCCTAAACCTGGTGTCGCAGGTTCGACTCCTGCAGGGGGCGCCATTTGATTAAAGTCTGAAATATATGAACACAATTACTATTTTATTTATTGCGATTGGATTAGCGATGGATGCTTTTGCTGTGTCTATCACAAGTGGATTAACAATCAAACATCTTAAAATCAATCATGCCCTCAGGATTGCAATGTTTTTTGGATTATTTCAGGCTGTTATGCCGGTAATAGGGTGGTTAGCGGGGTTTAGTTTAAGAAATTATATTTCAAATATTGACCACTGGGTAGCATTTGGACTTCTTAGTATGATTGGTTTGAAGATGATCTTTGAATCATTCAAGATGAGTTCAGATGAAAAAGAAATTGACCCGCTTAATATTTATATTTTATTAATGCTGTCCATTGCAACAAGTGTTGATGCCTTAGCAGTTGGGTTGAGCCTGTCAATTTTAAGGGTTTCTATTGTAACACCTGCAATTATAATAGGCATCATAACTTTTATACTTTCGCTTATTGGTGTTTTTATTGGCGATAGATTTGGACACTTTTTTGAAAAGAAAATTGAAATCTTAGGCGGTCTCATTCTGATTGGTATTGGGCTGAAAATACTGATTGAACATTTACTCGCCTGAGATATTTCCGTAAAATACATTAATCATGAAAATTGAAGTTCTCAGAAACATTGGCAAGGGGCTTCTTAAGGAAATTCCAGCTATGAGGCTTAAGCCTTATAGCCAGGGTGCCCTTGGAGTCGGTGCAGCAGGGGATAAGACCTTCCCGGTTGATAAAAAGGCTGAAGAGATTATCATTTCTGGCCTTGAGTCATCCGGAGACGCGCTGACAATTGTCTCTGAGGAATACGGGTTCAAGGATATAAAAGGCGGTGGCAAAAAGGTTCTTATAGATCCTATTGATGGCAGTAAGAATGCAATCTCAGGAATCCCTTTTTACTGCACATCCATTGCAGTTGCAGATGGAGATACAGTAGGAGATGTTGAACTTGCATATGTTGTTAACCTTATAAATGGTGATGAGTTCTGGGCAGAGAAGGATAAAGGTGCATTCTTAAATGGTGAGGGGATCTTTACACAGGAAAATGATAAATTTTATATCATCGCATACGAGGCACAATCCCCTCACAAAGACATCCCACAGATAATCCCACTTCTTGTAGAATCGAGAAAGACCCGCTGTCTCGGTGCCACAGCACTTGATCTTGCATACCTCGCGTATGGTGCAATCAGCATCTTTGTTAACCCATCGCCTTCAAGGAGCTTTGATTTCGCAGGAGGCTGGTTGCTTGTCAGGGAGGCTGGAGGCATATTCACAGAGATTAATGGAAATCCGGTTGAGGACATAGAAATCGGGCTTAAAAAGACTGCACCACTGCTTGTGTCAGGAAATGAGAACTTACATAAGAAGGCACTGAGGCTATTAACACGCAGGTGAGCTTTAACATCCCATATAGAAAAATCTCCTATATTGGTATAACCATTTTCTGGATAGTTACTATGACTGTTCTCATTATGAGACATTATGGTTTTCAGTTAGAGACAACCCTGAGTGAGTATGAGGGTATTCTTCCTGCAGGGCTTAATTATGATCAGTGGATGGGGGTGTATCTCAAAGGAGAAAAGATTGGATATTCACACAGAGAGACGAGGAGATGGGATAGTGGTTATAAAATCTCCGAGACTGCAAAGATGAGACTAAAGGTTATGGGCATAGAAAAAGATATGGAGACAGTTACTGATGCCTATCTCGATTCAAATCTCAGGCTCAAATCCTTTGATTTTATCCTTAAATCTGATATTAACATGAATATCAGAGGGCAGATAGAAGGTAAAAATCTTACTGTATCCATAGAAGCAGGTGGGCTGAGGTCTCAGGAGACGATTCAGATTTCAGACAAATCCCAGCTAAATTTCTCCATCATACCAGAGATTCTTCAACATGGGCTTAAAGCTGGCACAAGATTTAAGTTTCCTATAATTGACCCAACAACATTGAGCGAGGAGCAGATGGACATAGAGATCATCGGCAAAGAATCCATAATGGCGATGGGCAAAAAGCAGGATGCCTTCAAGCTTAGAGGCTCTTTTAAAGGTATTGAACTTTTCATCTGGCTTACTGAAAAAGGGGAAGTCCTGAGGGAGGAAAGCCCCATGGGGGTTACCCTCATAAAGGAGACAGAACAGGATGCGATACAAATAGGCAAACCGTCAATTGACCTTATAGCACAGGTTGCTATACCCTTTAGTATCAAATTACCCTCAGATGCGAGCTATCTTAAGGTAAGGCTTTCCGGGGTTGATTTAAAAGGACTTGAGCTTGATGGTGGAAGGCAGAGCCTTAAAGGAGACATTATTGAGATAAGAAAGGAATCGTTTGAGTCGGGAGTTGGGAGTTGGGAGTCAAGAGTTTCGGATGAATATCTGAAAGATACTATGTTCATTCAATCAAAAGACCCTGAGATTATATCTCTCGCAAAAAGGATTGTTGGCGATGAAAGAGATACCCTTAAAGCAACACAGCTCTTGTATGAATGGGTCTATAAAAATATCGAGAAGACTCCAACCATAAGTATCCCGATGGCAACAGAGGTGTTGCGGACAATGAGAGGCGACTGTAATGAGCATACAACCCTTTTTGTTTCTCTGAGCCGTGCATCAAGGATTCCAGCAAGAATAGCGATTGGCCTTGCATACAAAGATGGATATTTCTACTACCATGCATGGCCTGAGGTCTACCTCGGAAGATGGGTTGCAGTAGACCCGACACTCGGACAGTTCCCTGCTGATACCGCCCATATCAGGCTTCTGACAGGGGATATTGATAAACAGGTGCAGCTTTTATCTGTTATCGGTAGACTGAAGATAGAGGGGATAGAATACAGGTGATAACCCTCGATAACATCGGTAAATCTTTTGGTGGGAAGTGGGCTGTAAGAAGATTATCCATTACTATAAATGATGGAGAGGTATTTGGCCTTCTCGGGCCAAATGCTGCTGGTAAGACGACCATTATAAAGATGATGACTGGCCTTCTGAGGCCAACTGAAGGGAAAATCCTTATCAGAGGCTATGACATTGTAAAAGAACCTATGAAGGCCAAATCCATCATTGGCTATGTGCCTGACAAGGCATTCTTCTACGAAAAGCTTACAGGACGGGAGTTTTTATTATTTATTGCATCCATTCATGGTCTCGGCAAGATGGAGGCACTATCGAGGATAGAAGAACTCATTAATACCTTTGGAATAAAAGATATAGAGAATGAGCTTATAGAAAGCTATTCCCAGGGTATGAGACAGAGGCTACTGTTTGCATCCAGCCTGATACATAATCCAGAAGTCCTTATTATAGATGAGCCATTTGTTGGCATTGACCCATCTGGTATGAGGAGGCTTAAAGGGGTTATAAAAGACCTGAGTTCAGAGGGCACTATCATCTTCCTCGCAACCCACAGCCTGCATATTGCGGAGGAGCTATGTAACAGGGTTGGAGTGATAGATAAAGGTTCTCTGATCGCCCTTAAAAATAGAGACGAGATAAGGGGTATCGAAGGCGGGCTTGAAGGACTGTTTGATGAAGTCGTCTATCTTACTCCTTAGACCAAGACTACTCTCCTTTAAGAATTCAATTAATAAAGGTGTTATCCTGAGGAGGCTTCCATTCATCATCATAGGCATTATATTCTGGGTCTTATTTTATATCGGCACTTATAAGGTCCTGTCTTATGTAAGGGGCATTGATTTTTTTGGAGAACTCATCTCAAAAAAACTCCTTTCAATGACATTCTTCAGTCTCACAGGATTCCTCATACTGAGTAATATCATCACTGCAATATCTTCTTTTTACCTATCGAGAGACATCCCCTTTCTCCTTTCAATCCCTCTTGAAATTGGAGATATTTTCAATGTGAAATCAGTCGAAACAATCATGAATTCATCATGGATGGTTATCTCTTTCATACCTCCAGTCTTTATCGCCTATGGTGTTAGCTATGAGGCACCTTTGAGCTATTACATATTTGCTGCAGCCACATTCATCCCCTTTATCTTTATAACTGCTGGTATAGGCATCCTCATTGCCCATCTCCTTACACGGATGTTCCCTGCAAAAAGGCTCAGGGATGTTTTACTGGCAATTGGCCTTCTTCTTTTTCTTGGCCTGTATTTTTTCCTGAGGTCAATCACACCTCTTGATACAGGTACACCCGAGGGTTTCATAAATTCTATTATGACATTCAGGATTGACTCACCTATCCTTCCAGGTTACTGGATTACTGAGGTCATCTTCCCTGTGCTTAAAAACAAAGCTTTAGACTATCTTCATATAGCCTTACTTTTGAGTAATAGTGCATTCTTTCTTATGATATCTGCCCTGATAGGGGTGAGGCTTTACAGGGGAAACCTTGAGAGGATTCAACCTGCAGGTAAGGGTTTTAATAAAGGACTGCTACAGGATTTTTATCCTAATTATAAATCAGCCATACTCTGGAAGGACACAAAGATATTCTTCAGGGACACAGGTCAGTGGTCCCAGCTTTTCATAATAGGTGCCCTTATGATGGTCTATGTTTACAACTTTAAAACCATCCCTGTAAAGGCTATATCAGGGCTCTCGCCATATATTAAAGAACTCATGGTATTAATTAACATGGTTATGACTGGCCTTGTGCTCTCTGCCGTCTCTGCAAGGTTCCTTTATTCATCCGTAAGTCTCGAAGGTGAGGCATTCTGGATAATCAGGACATCTCCTGTGGTACTAAAGAGGTTTCTATGGAGCAAGTTTCTCTACGGAAGCATCCCGGTATCCATAGTGATTGTGGTATTAGTGTTGATAACGAATATTGTTATGAATGTTACAGGCCTTCTGATGTTCATATCTGTTGGTACTGCATTGATGCTGTGTATCAGTATAAGTGGCCTCGGTACAGGTCTCGGTGCAATGTATCCTAAATTTAAATATGACAATATTGCCTCTGTGTCCATGAGTCCTGGAGGCATGGCGTTTATGCTTATAGCCTTTACAGTTGTGCTCCTCACAGTATTACTTGAGGCATGGCCTGTATATCTCTATCACAGAGCCACGCTTATCGGCCGCAATATGAATATGTTGGAAAAGGTTCAGTCAGTTCTATGTGCAGGTTTGATCGTTATTATTAATATACTGGCCTTTTATCTCCCGATGAGGATAGGGATAAAGAGACTGGAGAAGGATTAGTTATTGCCGTAAGGGCCATTATGGGGACAAATAATGCCTCTGGTAATAACAGGGCACTGTATACCTGATAAAGAAGGCAGGGGGTAATGGCATATCCAGAGAACAAGGTCTGGCCTTTTATCTATCAGGACACCCCTGCTGATCCTCTCGACAGTCCTCTTTTCACGGTAACGGCAAACTGCTTCTTTTATTAAAAACTCAACATCCATATCTATCTTTTAAAATAGGCTGGATGGAGGGAAAAAATCAAATTGCGACATATTATCAAAAATAGCATAAAATACTTCTATGGTAAATAAAGAAACAGTTCTCTCATTTTTCAGGGAAAAGACAAGGAAGCCTCTGAACTTCAGGGAGATGGTTTCTCTCCTGAGGCTGAGCCATCCTGAGGCGAGGGCATTAAAGAGAATCCTCAGGGAGATGCTCCGTAATGGAGATCTTGTGCTCACAAGAAAAGGACTCTATGGCCCTGCTGAAGACATGAGTCTTGTGAGTGGTTATTTCGAGCCGCATAAGGATGGTTATGGCTTTGTGATACTGGAAAAACCAGGAGAGAGGGATATATTCATACCTGTATGGGCAACGCTCGGCACAATGCACAACGATAGGGTACTCGTGCGTGTTGAAAACTGGCATAAGCGTGAAGGCCGGATAATAAGAATTCTTGAAAGGGCACACACAAGAATAGTTGGAAGGTTCGAGGTGATGAGGACAGCCTTTTATGTGAGACCAAAAAACAAATCGTTACAGTTTGACCTTTATATAGCCCCTAAGGACAGGGGGAAGGCAAAAGATGGAGACAGGGTTGTTGCTGAGATTATCAGTTATCCAACAGACAGAAAACCGCCTGTTGGTAAAGTAGTAAAGATTATAGAAAAGCCTGAAGACCCAAAGACAGAGGTAGAGGTAATTATTGATGAATTCAATCTTCCACAGAGGTTCCTGAGAAATGTCCTCGAAGAGGCAAGGCTGTTGTCTCAACTCAGGGCAGAGAAAATAATAATCCCCCCTCACCCCCCTTTAGTAAAGGGGGGATGGGGGGATTTTCAGGAGAAAAGGAAGGATTTAAGAGTGCTCCCAACCGTAACCGTTGACGGTGAGCGGGCAAAGGACTTTGATGATGCAGTCTCAGTAAAAATCTCAAGGCACGGTTATACGCTCTATGTGCATATTGCAGATGTCGGGTTTTATGTGGGATGGAATTCAGCATTAGATATCGAGGCAAGGAGGCGAGGGACGAGTGTCTATTTCCCTGACAGGGTTATCCCGATGCTTCCAAAGGAACTCTCTGAAGACCTGTGCAGCCTGAAACCCAGAGTCGAAAGACTTGCCTTCACCGTAGAAATGGATTTTGATAGAAGCGGGAATCGGCTTAATGCAAAATTCTATCCGAGCATAATTATCAGCGATGAGAGGATGACCTATACCTCTGTAAGGAAAATCCTTATTGACAATGACAGACATGAGCGTGAGAAATATAATTATCTCCTCCATGAATTTGAGCTAATGGGCGAGTTATGTAGCATCCTCAGGAACAGGAGACTTGAACGAGGGAGCCTCGACTTTGACCTCCCTGAGCCCGAGGTACTGCTTGATATGCAGGGAAGGCCAGAGGCGATATTAAAGGCAGAGAGAAATTATGCACATATGATTATTGAGGAGTTTATGATAGCGGCCAATGAGGCGGTTGCTGAGCATCTTGAGGGACTTGGGATACCGAGCCTCTATAGGATTCATGAAGAGCCAGACCCCATGAAGTTTGAGGATATCCTGAAGGTGATTAAGCCAATCAGCAAATTACGAAAAAGGACACTGAAGCCAACGGATTTTTCAGAATTACTCAGAGAGATTAAAGGCACACCAGAGGAAGAGATTATAAATTACATGGTATTAAGAAGCCTCAAGCAGGCGCGTTATTCACACATAAATGTTGGCCATTTTGGCCTTGCATCAAAATGCTATACACATTTCACATCGCCAATAAGACGTTATCCTGACCTTGTTGTGCATCGGATATTAAGGGAGGTATTGAATAAAAGACAACTGCCAGATAAGCGAATTCAGGAGCTCGAAAGACTTCTTCCAGACATTTCCTTTGATTCCTCACGCATGGAACGCCTTGCTGATGATGCAGAACGTGAGGTCATAGATGCAATGAGAGTATGGTTTATGAAGGACAAGGTTGGAGATGAGTTTAATGGGAAAATTGTGGGCATTACTCCTTATGGTATAAAAGTCAGGTTAAAGGACTTTTATGTAGAGGGGCTTCTCCATGTCTCATATATGACAGACGACTTCTACCAGTACAATGAACGGACATTGAGCCTTGTTGGAAGACACACAAGACGTTCATTTATAATAGGGAAAGAGTTGAAGGTAAGAATAGACAGGGTTAATATGGAAGAGAGGGAGATAATCTTAGGGATGAGTGATCAGGTGTAAAAGGAGGGAAAAGTGAGCCAGAGAATGAAGATAGCTGTTAATACTGGTGGTGGGGATGCTCCAGGGCTGAATGCAGTCATCCGGGGTATTGTCCTTGCTGCCTATCAGAAGGGATGGGAGGTTCACGGCATAAAATACGGTTACCAGGGTCTTATTGACACAAAACAGATCGCCCACCTGACCCCAGAGTCTGTCTGGGATATCACAAATATTGGGGGCACAATTCTCGGCACAGCAAGCAGGGGGGACCCGTTCAGATACCCCAGGAAAGGCCCTGACGGAAATGTGGTCGAGACTGATATTTCAGACATGGTGGTTTCAAACTTCAAGGCGATTGGGTTTGGTGCATTGATCGCTATAGGTGGTGATGGCAGCTTACGCATTGCAAGCAAATTCATGAAGAAGGGGATACCTGTAATCGGAGTCCCAAAGACTATAGACAATGACATCAGTGCAACAGTCCTAACATTCGGATTCGATACAGCAGTCACCACAGCTACTGATGCGATAGATAAGCTTCATACTACTGCCAGATCGCATGACAGGGTCATGGTCGTCGAGGTGATGGGTAGGTATGCAGGCTGGATAGCATTGAATTCCGGAGTGTCCGGCTCAGCCGATGTCATCCTGATACCAGAAATTCCCTTTGATATTGAAAAGGTATGTAACAAGATAAGGCAGCTTGAACTCATGGGTCAGAATTACGCCATCGTGGTTGTGGCTGAAGGTGCAAAACCTGCTGGCGGAGAGATAACTGTAATTGAGGGGGGAAAACCTGGAGGTGAGGTCAGACTTGGTGGGATTGCTAAAAAGGTAGCAGATGAAATTGAGGCCAGGACAGGGAAGGAGACAAGGTCTCTGGTTCTCGGTCACCTGCAGAGGGGAGGAGCCCCCACTACCTTTGACAGGCTCCTTTCACTGAGATTCGGTGCAGCTGCAATAAGGTTTATCGAAGAAGGAAAATTCGGGACTATGGTAGCGCTTCATCCGCCTGAGGTGCGTGCAGTTCCTCTCAATGAGGCAATCGGCCGGATGAAATCTGTGCCTCTGGACTGCGATACTATTCAGACAGCAAGGTCTCTCGGCATCAGTTTTGGGGATTAAGGGGGATGGAAAAGCTAAAGGAGATTCTCGACAGGTTTTATAAAAAATATAACTCAAAAGAAAGGATTCTCCATGACCCCATTGAATTCCCTCATCAATACAAACGACCTGAGGATATAGAGGTCTCTGGATTCATCGCATCATGCTTCGCCTATGGGAAGGTAGATTTATTCAAGCCTGTCGTCAGAAGGACTCTCTCAATCATAGGTAATAGCCCTTATGACTTCCTGTCTGAGTTTAATGTAAAAAAGCATGGTCAATTGTTTTCAGGGATAAGATACAGATTTAATGAGAATAAAGATATCGTATGTCTGCTATATCTTTTGAGTGCGGTATTAAATAAGAATAAATCAATTGAAAATGTATTCAAACGATTTTATAAGAAGGAAGACACTGATATTGGTGATGCTTTGAGCGGCCTTGTTAATTATATCTTGGATATTGATACCTCAAGGGTCTATGGGGAAAACATCCATCCACCTGGCCTCCTTCAATTCTTTCCGTCTCCCTCAAAAGGAAGCGCATGTAAGAGGGCAAACCTGTTTCTAAGATGGATGGTAAGAGACAGGGGTATTGATTTCGGGATATGGAAGGGTATCCCGAAGAATAAGCTTATTATCCCTCTTGATATCCATATTATGCGGATTTCAAAATGCCTCGGCTTTACAAAACGAAGTTCTCAGGATTGGAGGATGGCAGTCGAGATTACAGATGCATTAAAAAGGTTTGACTCAGAAGACCCACTCAAATACGATTTTGCATTATGTCATCACGGGATTTCAAAGCGGGGTTCATGGTCGGGGCGAGAGGATTTGAACCTCCGACCCCCTGCTCCCAAGGCAGGTGCGCTCACCAGGCTGCGCTACGCCCCGAATTCCATACCCTATAAATCAAATAAATGAAAGTCAATCTTCAGTACTTAAGGATTTCGAGATAGTCGCTGATGTCTTTTGCTTCGTCACCCTCTGCACTTAGCTTCCTGTTTTTGAGGTCTTCGATTGCACGGTCTCTGTTTCCTTTATAAAGGGGGTCAAGCTCTATTGCACGCCCAATCGCTATGGATGCATCGCCGTATTTGCCTTTAGCATTATAACAGAGGGCAAGCCCATAATAGGGTAGAACAAACTCAGGAACCCGTTTAATAGCCTCTCTGTATGCATCTATTGCATCATCGTATCTTCCAAGTCTGTAATATATACGACCCAGATTATTGAGGGCCTTTTCTGCAGTCTGATACAGGGGATTAGCAAGCGCAGTTTTATAAGATTTAATAGCATCTTTAACCATGCCTGTTTTTTCATATGCATATCCGAGGTTGTTATGTGCGTCAGAGAAATTTGCATCTATGCCGATCGCCCTTTCAAAAAATTCTATAGCCTTTGGGATATCCTCAAAATTAAGGAGATAAATTACACCAATCGCATTCAGGACTTCCTTGTCATTAGGGTTAAACTCAAGGGCCTTTTGAAACTCTACATATGCTGCCTGTATTTTGTTATTGTTGTAATAGGAAATGCCCAGTTTGTAATGGGCACTGGCCCTCTGAATATTCTCTCCTGTCTTAGAGGTTGCACAGGAACTTAAAAAAGCTGTGAGTAATAAAATAAGAAGATATCCTCTCATCCCTTTAAAAACTATCAGAAACTAACAGGCAAGTAAAGAAAAAATTCGATAAGTTACTTTGCTTCACCCTTGCCCAAATATCTCTATTTAGTGCAAAATAGATAACCTGTTTCGAAGAAGATGCAAGAGGAGGGTCTTTGCCTGTTAAGGTAGGTGTAGTTGGAGTTGGCTATCTGGGCCAGCATCATGCGAGGATCTATTCTGAGATTGAAGACACAGAGCTTATGGCTATTGTTGACATCGATGAAAAGAGGGCTGATGCGTTTGCAGAGAAATATGGATGTGAGGCATATTCTGACTATAGAGAGATCCTCGATAAGGTTGATGCCCTGAGTATTGTAACACCCACAACATCTCACTATAGTATTGCCCTCGATTGCCTCATGGCAGGGAAGGACATATTTATAGAGAAGCCAATAACAGTGAATGTCGAAGAGGCTGATGAACTTATCAGAGAGTCAGATAAGAGGGGCTGCATCATACAGGTAGGACATCTTGAGAGATATAATCCGGCTGTGCTTGCCGCCTCTGAGATGATAAAAGAGCCGAGGTTCATCGAGGCAGAGAGGCTTTCACCATTCCTCGGGAGGGGAACAGATGTTGATGTTACACTCGATCTCATGATCCATGATATAGATATAATACTTGCAATTATGAGTCAGCAGTCAAAAACCTCCGAACTCCGAACTCCGAACTCCGAACTGAAAATAAAGGAGATCAAGGCAATAGGAGCGTGTGTCCTCACCGAGAGGATTGATGTTGCAAAGGCATGGCTTGAGTTTGAAAATGGCTGCATAGCCCTTATTACAGCAAGCCGTCTATCACCCGAGAAACAGAGGAGGCTTAAGGTCTTTCAAAAAGACTCTTATATATCTATTGATTATCAGAACTGTGAGGTAAGGCGATATTTCAGGACAGGAGAAGGTATATCATTTGATGTCATAAGGCCTGAGAATAAAGAACCATTAAGGGAAGAATTGAGAGATTTCATCAATTGTGTGAAAGAAAGAAAAAGACCAAAGGTCTCTGCTACTGAAGGAAGGGATGCACTCAAAGTGGTGCTAGAGATAACAGAAAAGATTAAAAATAAAAATTAAAAGTTAAAAGTTACAACGCAAATTCAAAAATTTTAAATTTTAAATTGAAATTTTGCATCTTGATTTTTGCATCTTGAATTTTCAGCGAGGTGACAATGATTCCAATGGTTGATCTGAAAAAGCAATTCCAAGAAATCAAAGACGAGGTATTCAGTGTTCTGACAGAGATACTCGAAAGTAGCCAGTATATACTCGGACCGAAGGTCTCTGAGTTCGAGAAGAAGATAGCAGATTATCACGGTGTCCGAGAGGCGATAGGTGTTGCATCAGGTACGGATGCCCTTCACCTATCAATTGAGGCACTCGGCATTGGAGAAGGGGACGAGGTTATTACAACACCGTTTACATTCTTTGCTACTGTTGAGGCAATTCTTTATACAGGTGCAACTCCTGTCTTTGCCGATATTGAGCCTGATACATTGAATATAGATGTAAGCCAGATAGAGGCAAAGATAACAGAAAAGACAAAGGCTGTTCTGCCTGTTCACCTATTCGGCCATCCCTCTGATATGGAAGGGATTCAAAAAATAGCAGAGAAATATAACCTTAAGGTAATCGAGGACTGTGCCCAAGCATTCGGTGCAGCTATCAATGGGAAACGGTTAGGCAGTTTTGGAGATGCAGGCTGTTTCAGTTTTTATCCAAGCAAAAACTTAGGTGGATATGGGGATGGGGGGATGATAATCCTTAATGATTCGATGGTGGCTGATACAATAAGAAAATTAAGAAACCATGGCTCCAAAGGTTCATACAGACATGAGAGTGTTGGGTTTAACAGCAGGCTGGATGAGTTACAAGCAGGCATCCTTCTTGTGAAGCTCAAGCACATAGATGAATACAATAGAAAGAGGCGACAGAATGCAGCACTCTATAATGAACTCCTTTCAGGTAAGGTAAAGTGTCCTGTTGAGAAGGATGGTGCATATCATGTCTATCACCAGTATACAATCATGAGTGAGAGGAGGGATGAGATACAGAAGAGGCTTAAGGGAAACGGCGTATCATCAGTTATTTATTATCCAGTGCCACTCCACCTGCAGGAGGCACTGAATTTTTTAGGTTATAAAAATGGAGACCTTCCTGTTGCTGAGAAGGCAGCCCGCGAAGTCCTTTCATTACCCATCTATCCTGAACTCGAGGAATCAGCAATAGTAAAGATAGCCGAGATAATTAGGGATACTGTTTAGTACTGATTGAACTTAAATTACCTGAATGCTTGAAATCAGCGGTGGCTATCAGCCATCCGCACGATTTGATTTGATACTCATTATGGCCTCCTTGATACCGCGATGCGGTAATATGTATCACCCCAAAATATTTTAAAGGAGGCCATGTATGACATTTTACACCAAAACACACAAATTTTATTGCGGAATTGATCTTCATGCAAAGAGCATGTACCTTTGCATCATCAATCAGGAAGGAGAAACTATGTCGTGGAGAAAAAGACCAAATGGTCTCTCAACTGTCGTCTCAATACTGGAAGAAATATACTATTCCGCTATTGAGACTATCGAACATCAATAAGTGTTTGGCGCAGAATTTGATCTGACGCCGTAGTGGGAATCAAGTTAGAGCTGAATGCAGGCTTTTAAAAAATTAAGGAAATGAATTTTTATTTTTATTTCCGATTAGGATCATTTTTTCTCTTGACAGAGGGAGGCCTTATAAGTGTTAGGCGTGACTGTCTTTGATTCAACCACTTTTTAAATGATTCTTGAGTCTCACCAGATGGTTTGCCGGCTAACAATCCCTCAACACTTATGTCTTCATCAATATCTTCCCAATGGATACCGTAACCTCTGCCGATTAATCTCCAAGTATTCCTTTCTTCTGGTGTCGCATTTACTAAACGAGGGAACCACTCAAGGGGAACTGCAATTGTTCTTCCATCGCTGAGATCTACAGTCAGCGTATCCCCTGTTACTTTTACATTTTCAGCTCTTGGTATTTCTATTTCAATTGCCGAAATATTCATGCCATGCCTCCAATAATTTTGAATGATGCTCGTTTATAATTTTATGGATTTTGGTAATCTCTAACCTGCTAAATCCTCCGCTACTTTGTAGTCTAACAGGGTCCAGCCAAAACTTAGTAATATTTTCATCCCGCTCAACATGTATATGTGCTGGCTCATCACCGTCTCCCGCATAAAAGAAAAAACGATATGGTCCAACTTTAAGTACCGTTGGCATTTGTTCTTATACTATCATATTCTCGTATTTTTTCGCCTAATGCGG
>JACRGU010000180.1 GCA_016212245.1 Nitrospirota bacterium | reverse complement strand
CAAATATGTCCAGTAGTGGTATATAGGTCTCTGTAATCGCCTCATAAAACCAGTTTTCTTCTAAGAAGTAGTTATACTCTGGGTGTCTTATATAAGGAAGATGGGCCTGAAGAACAATACAGAGATAACCTTTATGCATTAGACGATCTTGATTTTTCCGTTTCCAGATTCAACCCTACCTATGATATATGAAGGAACTCCACTATTGCTGAATACATTCACCCTGTCCTCTGGCAACGTTATAAGTAGACCTCCTGATGTCTGTGGGTCTGTCAGGAGAAGCCTGTCTTCCTCTGAGAGTTTGGTTATTATTTCTATCTTTCCTTCAAGAAATCTAAGGTTATTGTAAGCGCCCTCAGGAACCATTCCCGCATCTATCATATCCCGTGTCCGTGAGAGGACAGGTATGTCCTTCTGGTTAATTACAAAGTTTACGGATGAATCTCTGACCATGTTATAAGCATGGCCAAGGAGGCCAAAACCTGTCACATCAGTTGCAGATGTAGCACCAGATTCGATAGCTGCTTGGGCTGCTGTGTCATTAAGTCTGAGCATCCATTCTACTGCCTCCTGAATGTCTTTTTCTGAAAGTTTTCCACCCTTGAGTGCTGTTGTCAGGATGCCAATACCAATAGGCTTTGTAAGGATTATAATATCGCCGGGATTTGAGCCTTTCTGATGTAATATCTTATTTCTTTCAATAGTACCTGTTACTGATAGGCCAAATTTGAGTTCCGGGTCTTCAAAACTATGGCCTCCCATTAAAAACATGCCTGCTTTATCAAGGATGTCTATTGCTCCTTTCAGTATTTCTTTTATTATTGAGAGTTCAAAATCACATGGCGAAAAACCTATCAAGGCCATGGCGGTCAAAGGTCTTCCTCCCATCGCATAAATATCACTGAGGGAATTTACTGCACTGATGGAACCAAATGTGAAGGGGTCATTGACAACAGGTGTGATAATATCCACAGTCTCTACAATTGCCTGACTGTCTTGCAGAAGGTAAACCCCAGCGTCATCCCCTGGCCCAATAATGACAGAATCATCAGGGGACTGTATGATTGAGCTGATAATCTTTTCCAGGTCCGACGGACCCAGTTTTCCAGCTCAACCAGCAGCTTTTACTTTTTCTGTTAACCTGTAATCCATACTATCCCTTTACATACTACCCATGCGAGCAGGGCACAAGCCGGTAATGTAAGTACCCATGCCAGAACAATTTTTCCTGCAATTCCCCATCTGACAGCAGACAGTCTTTTTGTAGCACCCACACCCATGATAGCAGTAGCTATTACATGTGTTGTACTAACAGGAAGACCAAAGTGACTTGCACCTAAGATAATAGCGGTTGCTGATGTCTCTGCAGCAAAACCATGAACAGGTTCCAGCTTTAACATATGAACACCCATTGTTTTAATCACCTTCCACCCTCCAATTGCTGTCCCAAGACCCATTGCGAGTGCACATATCAGTATAACCCAGAATGGAACCTCTACAGAGTGAAGAATACCACCGCTTACCAGTGAAAGGGTAATGATTCCCATTACTTTCTGTGCATCATTTGAGCCGTGGCTGAATGCCATAAATCCTGATGAAAGGAGCTGAAGTTTTCCAAAGTGTTTGTTTACAGTCCCTACCGGAAGTGTTCCAAAGAATTTTAATATAAGTTTCATGAGGAAAAATCCGAATATAATTCCAAGAACAGGAGAGATGAGCAATGATGAAAATATTTTTATCAGTCCTGAAATATTCAGAATCTTTATACCACCGTATGATATAGCTGCACCTATAAGCCCACCTATAAGGGCATGGGATGCGCTTACAGGTAGGCCTAATCTTGTCATTACAGTGTTCCATGAAAATCCACTGAAAAGCGCAGCAGCAACAACAATTTCAGTAACAGCCCTTGGATCTACAACTCCTTTCCCAATTGTCTTTGCTACGGCAGTTGTAAGAAATGCTCCAAGGACATTCATCCCTGCAGCAAGCAGAACTGCTTGGGCAGGCGTCAGTACCCTTGTTGAAACAACAGTTGCAATCGCATTAGCAGCATCATTCCATCCATTGCTGATATCAAAGAGTATAGCAAGTATGACGATGAGGATAATTATTTCAGGCATGCTTGAGCACTATCGCCTCAAGAATATTTGCTACATCCTCACACCTATCAGATGCATCCTCGAGGTGCTCATAGATTTCTTTCCATTTTATGATAAGAATAGGGTCTTTAAAATCATCGAATAGCTTTCCGAGTGCGTCTCTGAAGCCTCTGTCTATTCTGTTCTCGAGTCTGTTTATCTCAATGCAGTATTCCTGGACATGGGAATAATTCTTTTCTTTAAGTTTCTTTATTGCCTTATGCACAACCTCGGCAGTCATAAGAAGGTCCTTTGACATCGCAATCGCCTCTTTTGTTGATTCCTTCAGCTTAAATACAGTGAGCCTATCAACTGCAGCCCATATCAGGTCCAGGACATCATCCAATCTTGATGCGAGGGCATATAAGTCCTCTCTGTCTATGGGAGTAATAAAGGTCTTGTTGAGTTTCTTCATGATGTCATGTGTTAATATGTCACCATCCTGCTCTACCTCGTATATCTCTTTTGCCCTTGCCTCGATGTTGTCAAAGTTTTCCATAAGAGAAATAAGAAGAGAAGCTGCCTTTGTGAGGTTTAATGCTGACTTATCGAATATCTCGAAAAAATCTGTCTCTTTCGGGAATAATCTCACTTTTATGCTATCATTGCCTCCAGAGAAGTTTAGGATATAAAGGAGTCTAAAGTCAATAAATGATATAATTATCATAATGTATGTGTATTTGAATGATAGGCTTGTTCCAGTTTCGGATGCGAAGGTCTCTGTATTCGACCATGGGTTTCTTTATGGCGATGGGGTCTTTGAGACGATGAGGGTTTACGACGGTGTGGTCTTTATGTTGAATGAACATCTATACAGGTTGTATCGCTCTGCCTCAATGATAAGACTTGATATCTCTTTTGACCCTGACTTTATAAAGAAGGCAATTTATGAAACCCTGTATGCAAATAAACTTAGAAATGCCTATGTCAGGGTGACAGTATCGAGAGGTTATGGGTCCGTTGGACTTGATACTGAACTGTGCAAAGAGCCAACATTTGTTGTTATAGCAGAGGAATTCAAGGAATATCCTGAATCTTATTACAGAGGAGGGGTAAAGGTTATCGTCGCTAAGACGAGAAGAAACCATAAAGATGCACTCAACCCTCAGATTAAATCCATCAATTTTTTAAATAACATCCTTGCGAAGATAGAGGCAAAAGAAAAGGGTGCTTACGAAGCGATAATGCTTAATTCAGAAGGCAGGGTAGCAGAAGGCACAATCAGCAATGTTTTTTTCGTTAAAGAGGCAGGGGCGATTCGTGAATCGCCCCTGCTGTGCACACCGTCGAAAGACGCAGGTATTCTCGACGGAATAACCAGAGGGATAGCTATTAACCTTGCAGAAAGAGATAGCATTATGGTTAATGAAGGCAGTTTTACACCTGAGGACTTATACAGTGCATTAGAGGTATTTCTCACGAACACGACTATGGAGATTATACCTGTGTGTCAGGTTGATAATGTCAGATATAGCGTGGGCAGTGTGACGAAACTTTTGCATGAGGCATACAGGAAAGTAGTTAAAGACTATGTAACGAGTAACAAGCTCAGCTCACTTAAAGGCAGGAGATAGCCCTGTCGCTCATTCTCGCCCCGCACTATAACATAGTGCGGGACTCCGAGGTGAATTCGCTGAAGCGTAATTCAAAACCGCTCTCAGGGCTATCTCCTGCCTTTACTGTCATTCGGGTGTTTTTCTAAACAGATAAATTGCTGTGATACCGAACAGAAGTGGAGTAATCCATGCAGAGATAGAAGGTGGTATTATGCCCGCATATCCCATAGAAAGCATCAGCGTATATCCAAGCCAGTAAATCAGGCTGATAAACAGTCCCAGGCCTGCTGCAAAAAGACCTCCGCCAATCCTACCCCTTACAGGGAGGGATATACCGAGCAGCATCAGGAAAAAATTGATCAGAGGATATGAGACCTTTGAGTTCAGGTCCACGACGAGTTTCGTATTCCTGAACCCAGCCTCTTTTAATCTTTTTGTATACCTGTAGAGTTCACTCAGCCCCATCTCATCAGGTTTCTTTATCTTTTCGCTGAAGAAGTCAGGTGATTCTAAGTAGGGGTAGTCTATTTCTGATATCCTGCTAACCTTCCCACTTTCAATATCGTATTTGATTACTTTTTTAAGCTTCCATATGCCTTCTGAACTTTTAACTTTTAACTTTGAACTTCTAACTTCTTCCCATTCCGCCTCCTCTGCCTCTATCCTTTCCCTGAGAAAGGTGGGGACTGTCCCAGATTTACCGCCGAAGGGGTAGAATCGGGACTGTCCCCCTGCTATTTTAAAAATGCTTACCCCTTTTGCGAGTTTTTTATCAGGGATGTAGAGTTCGATTCTGACATGAGAACCATCTGTACTTCTGAGCCATAGCGTACCCTCTTTAAATACAAGTTTCTTATCTTTTTTCTTAAGGGTGTTTTCCAGTTCATAAGCCCTTTTTGAAAAATCAGGCACAACGAATTCTCCTGTGATAAAGGCAAATATACTTAACAGCATGCCGGAAATAATAAATGGATAAAAGAGTGCCTTTAATCTTCCTCCAGCGGCCTTTATCGCTACTATCTCTTTTCTTCGTGATGCCTGGCTGAATATAAAGAGGCTGCATATGAGCACTGCCATAGGCAGAAGGTAAAGGAGATATTTCGGCAGATTCAATAATGCGTACAGAATAAGTTTGTCAGTAGATGGGTTACCCGGCATAAAATCAGCAATCTTATTAACCAGGTCTAATAGGCTGAATATCAGGGCAAGACCCAGTGCAATCACACCGAGGAGCTTAAAGAATTCTTTAAGGTAATGTCGTTGTATTATTAGCATCGGCCTAAAGTTAAAAGTTCCAAGTTTCCTTCTCACTTAAAGACAGAAGATAGCCCTGTCGCTCATTCTCGTCCCGCACCATGTTATGGTGCGGGACTCCGAGGTGAATTACGCTGAAGCGTAATTCAAAACCGCTCTCAGGGCTATCTTCTGTCTTTGCTGTCATTCCTTAATTTTGAATTTTTCATCTTTCATTTTAAACTTTCTTTTCTGAACATCCACAATGCAAATATCCCAAGAATAACAGTGGGGCTCCATGCACCAATGTAATGAGGAATCTTCCCAACCCTCACGAGATTCTCACCGTATATCAGAAACGTGTAATATACTGTGAATACTGATAGCCCGATAGTCAGTCCACCTAACTTCCCTGATTTGCCTGCCATAAGGGCAAGGGGCGGACCTAAAAAGATAAGGATGATGCAGATTCCTGGCAGAGACAGCCTTCTGTGAAATTCTAAAAGCAGGGGCAGGGCTTGCCCTGCCCCTGCTTTCTTTATCTCCAGCAGGAGTTCAGAAGGTGTAAGCTCTGCATTTTTCCTTGAAGGGGATTCTGATTCAAGGCTGAGTATCATATTATATTTCTTAAAAGATAACTCAGTTGTACTGTCCCCATTTGTAATATGGATGTAACCATCTTTTAGATAAAGGCCGATGTCAAGCCCGCCAGGCATATAAATCTTTCCTTCATCTGCCATCAGTATCCTCGGTTCATTTTTATCCCGTCCGTCGTATATAAAGATCCCGCTTATCGTATCGGCAGATGGCTTTTCCCTTACAATGATAACAATGTCTTTAAATGATGTGTTGAATGTGCCCTCTTCGATAGACAGGGGAGAGCGTGTTTTAATAATATTTGTTATTTCATCCCTCAGTTTTATACTGCTCTTTGGCCCTATATAAAAACTTACAGCAATACTCAACAAAAAACATATAATGCCTGATGTGAAGACAGGCATTGAGATGCTCCCGAAGTTCATACCGCTTGCCTTTAATATCACAAGCTCACTGTCATGATTGAGACGGCCGTAAATCAGGAGCGTGGACAAAAGAAGCGACATGGGTATGGTGAGTAAAAGCAGTTGTGGTTGCAGGTAGAAGATTATTCTGGCCATGTCTATCATTGATGCACCGATACCTGAGAGAAGCCTGCTCAACCTGAGCAGTTTCTCCATCATCAGGATAAAATTCAGAAATGCAAGACTGAGGAGAAAGGTAAGGGTTAATTCTTTAAGGATTGATTTATGGATTATCTTCATTGCCTCTGAATTATATCACAATTGACTAATGACTAATGACTATCGGCATTTTTGGATAAGATTATTTTCTTAAAACACGGAGAATTGCGGATATTATCATATGTCTTTGATGTCTTTATATAAGTCCAGTTATTATATCCCTTCTCTATAGCTATTTTTAACCATCTACATGCTTCCTCTGGATTGTTTCTTGCTGCATATAGTTCAGCCATGCTGTTCAGTGCATAGATATTGTTCGGATTTAGTTCGAGGGATTTTTTGATGTCCCTTTCAGCCTCCTCATATCTTCCCATCATGATAAAGGTAAACCCCCGGTTGTTATAGGGTATTCCATTTTTTGGACCTAACTCTATGGCTTTATTGTAATCAGCGATTGAAAGGTCATACTCTCCTAATTGTAGATATGCATTTCCTCTGTTGTTATAGGCAGGGAAAAATTCAGGTTTCAATTCTATGGCCTTGCTGAAATCAGCAATCGCAAGGTCATATTGTCCCTTATTATAATAATAGGCAAAACCACGATTATTATATGCCCTGTAATCTGATGGGTTTAGCTCTATGGCTTTAGAGAAAGCAGCAATATCTAACTCGTGTTTTAATTTCTTTTTCATAGACGATAGGTTATTCCTCTTACCCCACCTGCCCTCCCCTTGTAAAGGGGAGGATTTACTCTATAATCCCCTCCTTACCCCCTTTAATTCCCCCCTTACTAAGGGGGGATACAGAGGGGTTAGGGGAGGTTATTTTCAATATATTCAACAATCTTAGTCAATACTCCATTTATGTTTTCAGAAATCTCTCTATTTGTGAAACGCAAAAAAGTTATTCCGAAAGATTCTAAAATTGTTTGCCTTTCCATATCTCGTGCTTTTGATCCTTCTATGAAGTGGGAGTCACCGTCAACTTCTATCGCTAATTTTAATTTCGGACAGTAGAAATCTATTACAAATTTTCCTACGCTATACTGTCGCCTAAATTTATATTCTTTCAGCCCTTTATTTTTCAATTTTGACCACAATATTATTTCAGCTTGAGGCATATTCCCTCTAAGCATCCGCCTTTTAATTTTCTCATCTGTCCTGTTATATACTTTTGTCATTTAGACTTAAATTACCCTATCCTCTCTCCACTTGTAAAGGGTTTGTGTCCTGTATTCACCACCTTTGTTGTAAAATAACCACAGGTTTTATATCCCTTAGAATAAAATCCTTAATTTCCAATAAATTTTAGTCTGGCATATTTGTTGCTCTTTCTTATCACAGATTTGAAAATTAATGCATTTTTTTCTTGACAAGATAGTCTTACTATCTATAAACTTAACCCTCAAAAGGGAGGTGATGCCATAGAAGAAAGACAAAAGGTAGTAAGGTAGTAGGAAGTAAAATCCGCCTTTGGCGGAGAAATACTGAACCATGTAGCGTTATAGCGTTGAGCGTTCAGCGTTATAGCGAAAAAGAGTGAAAACATTTTAATAATCGCTATAACTCTATAACGCAATAACTCAATAAACGCTATGTGGGAAGTGGAGGATTGAATGAAACGATTTTTAGGATTGACTTTAGCTGTGATTTTCGTCTTGAGCTTTGCAGCCCTGGCCTCTGCTCAGGATGTGAAGCTGACAGGTGAGATCAAGATATGGAACTGGTACAGGGATAACATGAGTGTGGGTAATACCCTGTCTACTAACGCCCCAACAGCCACGGCCTCCCAGGCCTTTTCAATGACGAGGGTAAGGCTCGGAGTGGATATCAAGATCTCTGATAATGTGAAGGGTATGGTAGAGCTTGAGTCTTCAGGTATTAATGAGGTAACAGGTGCAGCACATACAGGAGCAGCAGCTGGTGCTGACACTGCTGACTTCTATGGATGGGGTTCACTCAATGCAAAACAGGCTTCTGTCAACTTCCGTCAGGCATGGATACTCTACACAGGCTCAGGTCTCCTCGGTGTCCCTGCAGGTTTGAAGATTGGTCATATGCCTCTCATGCTCGGCCATGGCAAGTTCTTCAATAACACACGGTATGGCGATGACGCCATCGTCGTATTTGCAGACCCTAACAAGCAGTTACACCTTGGTGTGCTTACATTCAAGGCTTTTGAGTATACTATGGCAGACCCCAATGCAGCCAGCACAAGTGATGTTGATGTTTATGCAGTGGTCGTCACATACAAGCTTGATGATAAGAACAGCATAGGTGTCAACTATTCGCGTGTTAATGATCCAGATTCTACTGTAAATTTAAGGCGGCTACAGAATCTCATGCTCCATGCTACTGGTGAGGTAGGAGGTTTTGGCTATAAGGCAGAGGCTGACTACCAATCTGGAGCATTGAATGAAGCAGGCCTTAAGGCCGGTGGCTCAGGTGCATTTCTTGAGGTCAGCAAGAAGCTTGACCCTGTAAACAAAAGGATGTCTTATGCAAGGGGTAGTGGTGATAACAATGCTGCTGATAACAAGAACAAGAGCTTCATAGTCTTCCTCGGTCCAGATATGAATGTGGCATGGATATATGAATACCAGAT
>JACRGU010000177.1 GCA_016212245.1 Nitrospirota bacterium | reverse complement strand
TTCTTCAACATTGACTGTCAGGTATCCGAGGGCATTGTAAAATTCTTTAATTGTCTCTCTGTCTGTATTGATCTGGTCCGGATTATACAGGCCCCCTTCTTTAAGGGACATTATCTCTTTCAGATTCTTCTCTGGCAGAGTAACGCCAGTAAAAGAAATCGTCCTCAATCTTACCTTGCTTCCCTCGAAGACAAAGAATTTGAGGACTATAAGTTCATTCTCTGTGGTTATAACAGGTGCTATCTGAGCAAAGGCATATCCCTCATTATGATATACAGCCAACATCTTTGCTAATGCCTCTTCCACAATGTCATCCCTGAAATCCTCTGCATCAAAGAATGGCATCTCTTTAAATAATGTATCTGTGGGAATAGCAATATTGCCCTCTATCAAAATCTTCAGACGCTTACCGGGATTAACAGAGATATTGAGGGTTTCGTCAGTAAAGGTGTAGCCCACAACAGGCTTAAAATATCCATTCTTTTTGTAATATCTCTTTATCCTTTCAAGGTCTTTTTTCAATCTTGACTGATCATATATATCTCCCCCAGACAATTTCATTACAGTCTTTATCTTATCGTCTGTCCCAGAGATTCTTATCTTTTTTATCCTTTCAGGGATGCCTGTATTAATTGAGAGGTATATATTCACCCTGTATGGCTCCTCTAATCTTTCGATCTCCGCATTAACACTGGCATGAGGGAATCCTCGCATCGCTATCTCATGCCTCAAATTTCTCACAGCGTCCTCAAACAGGTCATATCTCATGACCTGCCCCTCTTTTAGAAGAAAAATTTCCCTTATGGTCTTTCTGGAAAGGGCATAATCACCTTTTACATAAATGTTTTTTATAAAATCCCTTTCCTTTATATTAATAATAACCTTCGCCTTTTCTTCGTCGGTCGTCTCAACAGAGATATCCTCAAACAGCCCCTTTAAAAAGGTCCTCTTTATGCCTCTCATGACGATTCCTCTGGTTATAGGCTTGCCAGGCTTGATATCGAGGATGTCGAGGAGTTCTTCATCTTCAATAGAATAAAGCCCATTGATTTCTATTTCACCAACTGTTGCACCCTCTACCTCAGAAAGTGAGAAGTAAGAAGTGAGAACTAAGAAGTAAAAAAAAAGAATGAGAAACTTTGCAGTTTTCACTTCCCACTTCCCACTTCCAACTTATTGGTCATTTGAACCCGAATCTGAATTTTATGTCCCCTCCCACACTCCCCTTCTCATCCCTGATACCTATAAGGGAGATGTTTTTGTCCAGGAGATATTCCATTTTTAGTATCTGTTCCTCTGTAGAACCCAATGGACTCGTGTAAGTCACAAATAACCTATCACTAATAAGTTTTTTTGATACAGTTACTCTCGGCCCTACCGTGCCGGTGGTCTTTGAGACATATGGGTCAACCTGAAGCCTGTCAAGGCCTGTTACAGTCCTCAGCCGCTCTTCTAAAACATCCTGTATCTTGCCTGTCAGGAATGACGTTGCCTCTCCTGCACCTATACCTCCCTCAAGACCTTTAAGTTGTTTTCCTATCTGGCCGACTGTAAGAAGGGCAAGGATATCCATCTCTTCGAGTGGTGGGTCAGAAGAAAGGGAAAGATTGAAATGCTCCATCTGCCCTTCAAGATTTAGCTTTATACTGTAACCCTTTACAACAGTCCCGGCAATAATTTCCATCACAGGGTTTATCCTGTTCGGGTCTGCAAAATCAGCACTCGCATGAATTATCCTGAATTCGTTATTCCTGAAGTAGACGGACCCCTCTCGTAATTCGAGCCTTCCAAACAATACAGGGCGTGATATTGTCCCTCTTAATACTATATCTACCCTTACAGGGGCCCTCGCAATGTTGTTATCAATGTAAATATTGTC
This sequence comes from Nitrospirota bacterium, assembly GCA_016212245.1. Classification (GTDB taxonomy): domain Bacteria; phylum Nitrospirota; class Thermodesulfovibrionia; order Thermodesulfovibrionales; family SM23-35; genus JACRGU01. The sequence continues at coordinate 7,159 of JACRGU010000177.1, read as the reverse complement.
ACTGCCTGAAATCTTTATATTCAACTCTGCCCTCTCAAGTTCTGAGACCTCGGCCTTAGGTTTCTCTTTTGCCTTTGCCTTCAGGAGCCAGCTCTTCCACTCCACCTTTTCTTTATACTTTGACCTGTTTATCTTTATATCACCGGTAATACTCTGGGCAGTCGGAGTTCCTTTGTATAAGAGGTCCCCTCTAAAATTTATATTGAAGTCTTTCGAAATAGAAATCGTAATATTGTCAAGGTGGGCTTCAAGATAAAATCTCTTTATACCAAATGCCTTCAGATAAACAAGACCAGCTAACTCTATTTCACCACCTCCTAATTTGCCGGATAACCTCTGAACAATAATCCTGTCCTCATCAATGTATAAGTAGCCATTGATCGAACTAATACGAGGATAATAATCCTTTAGACCGAAAGAGGCGTTTGACACACTTAAACCTCCGTTTATCCTTGGCTTCTCCCATTTGCCAGTGATAGAAAAGACAAAATCAGCATCTCCCTTCAGGTGCTCTATTCTTTTTGACAGGCCTTTCAATGGCGAAAGAGAAGAGCTACCCTCGAGGAGGATGTCGTATTCTTTGCCAATTTCTATGCCCCCACGGAGTCTAAATGAAGTACTGCCACTCCTGATGGTAAATGCTTGAAAGGAAAGTTCCCTGTTATTAATCTGAACCTTTATATCAGAATCATTTGAAAAACTGTATCCAAAAAGTGCAAGTGTCACCTGGTTTATATTGGCAGAAGCTGTTATGTGTCTTCTGTCCCCTTTTAGTTCAACACGGCCTTTGAGATTAAGCAGCAGGTCTTCTGGTATATCCTTCAGAATTGAACTTAGGATAAAATCATATCTGCCTGGCTGGATGTCAAGTTCAGCAGTCCATGGCAGCTTATCGTCAAGATATCCATTCCCCTTGAGCTTTATTCTCTCATTAAACAGTGCAGCATCTAATAAAATATCTCTGTTTTTAATTGCAGCATTTATGATACCGCTACCTATGGATCTGCCCTTAAATGTGCCCCCTACCACCGTTGCACTCAATGTAATAGTGGGGTTCTTAAACGTGCCGTGACCTTCTGATTGCACGTTTAAAACAGCATCCTCAGGCATGCGATCAAGCCCGATGTCCTTTAGTAGGATTCTCTCCGATGAGGCCTTGTAAGAAAATCTTTCACCAGAGATAATCTTACCTTCTACTCTGAGGGTAGATTTACCTTTCCTGAGTATGACATCTTCGAAAGAAAGCTCTTTACCCTTACCTCTAATCTTGAGATCTGCACTCAGCCTTCCTGCTGCTGAAAAGTCTTTATAGAATACCTGTATAACCTTTCCGGGCTCGGCATTAGTAATAGATGCGTTAATTTGATACACGGGCTTTGAAAGTTCAAAAAGTTCTTTTGCCTCAGGGAAAAATATCTTCCCCTGTATCCTGTGCTCTTCATCAGGTGACTTAAGAACAAGTTCCCGGATATTCAGGAGGTTTTTGTTATAAGAAAAGTGAGATGCAATACTGTCTGTTCTGTATCCTTCTATAAAGGCATCCCATATGTTAGCCCTTACAGATATCTCTGGATTATTAAATGTGCCTGTTATTTCGCCGGAGAAATCCCCTCGACCTTTAACTCCTCTGTAATAAGGTAGAGTCAGATCAGAGACATCATTGGTATCAAGCCTGCCTTTAAGATTGAGCGTTTTTTTGGTAATATCAACTGTACCTTCCACATTGAGACTTGACAGGGGTGTATTCAACTGTATACTTGAGAAAGAAAGGATATATCCGCGCATAGAGTAAGTCCCCTTTATATTCCTTATCCTGCTGAGGACATTATCTTCCCTCCACCCCTGCCCTCCCCCTACCTCATAATCAAACCAGCCATCGGGGTTAAATTTCCTACCAGATGTCACAAGCCCTCCATCAACCTTGCCTGGCGGTATCTCAGGCTCCCACCCTATAAGTTTAAGTGCAGCACGGCTATCTATTGAATTAAAGTCCACACTCAGTGTGAAAAAATCTGCTTCGGGAAGTTTCAAAGATGCCTCGGCGTGGGCCTTACCACTATATAATTCTCCATTACCATTTTTAAATCTCATCACTCCATCGTGGTAAGTTACATCACATGTGAGTGAATCTATCTCAACATCAAAAAGGTTGCCTTTCTGAAGCCTTGCCTTCGCCTTCCCTGAAATATCTGAAAGTCGTCCTTTCATCTCACCCTGAAAATCAACAAGGCCCTCCACCCTGTCCTTTACCTTCAGTAATTCCATTAATGTCTGGAGATAAAAATTACCCTTAAGTTTTAGATCTACGAAGATATCTTTAAGATTTTGAAATTTGAAATTTGAAATTTGAAATTTCACATCACCCCTTGCAGAAATCCTTCCTTCACCACTCTGTTTGAGATTAAAGATACGCTTCACAGAATCAACAAGTAAAGCTATCTCAGTCTTTAATGTCCCCTTACCCTCAGAATAAAATCCTACATATTTGAACTCAGAACCGTATGAGCCAATATCGAGGCTCTTTATCTCAACTTCGTCTTTTTTGAAGACAAGTGAAGCATTAACATCACCTGTAAGTTCAGGCCACCCTTCTTTTCTGATATCAAATTTTTTTATAGATGTCTTGAGCCTCGTGTCTTCACCGAGGATTAACTCACCTACAAGCTCTCTAATACCTATCATGCCTTTTAAATCATTATCTCTGAGAGAGGCAGCACCATTAATAACATCGAGTACCTTTATCCTGACCTTAAATGTAGGCCTTCTTTCCTTTTCGAGGTATGCCTTGATATTTCTAACTACATCATCGAGTTGTTCTCTATTCATAGATATCTCAGGCTCCTTTATTACAAGCCTCCGAAAAGAAAGATGCCTGCTTAACAGTCCTGAAAGCTCTATATACCCCTTCACCCTATTTGCAAAGACTATCCTGTTGCCGTTTTCATCAAAGACCTTCAGTCCTTTTGCCTCTATAAATAATGGGAATATATTAATGTAAATCTTCTGTGCTATTACGCTCTGTCCGAATGCAGCCTCTAATTCCGGCAGTATAATCCTCTTGAGGGCGTTTGATATATGCGGGCCTCTCGAAATAAATATTATAAGACCGATAACAATTGCGAAAAATAAAAGATATAAAACCCTTCTCAATCCTTTAGCATTTTTCATAAATCTGCCATCGATTCCTGTGTTATGAAATTTCTAATCTTAATTATTCATACCTTAATGCCACTATAGGGTCGTAGAGTGATGCCTTTCTTGCCGGATAAACTCCGAAGAATATCCCAACAGCAGCAGAAAATAAAAATGCAAGTAATACAGACCACCATGCAAGCCTTGTTGGCAGAAAGCTTATAAAATAAGGTATTCCAAGAGAGACTGCTGCACCCACAAGTATACCACCAATTCCACCGATAAGACTGAGGGCTATTGATTCGGACAGAAATTGAAAGAGGATATCCCTGTTCTTTGCTCCAATGGCCTTTCTGATCCCGATCTCCCTTGTCCTCTCACCGACAGAAACAAGCATTATGTTCATTATCCCGATACCACCAACAATCAGGGATATTGCTGCAATACCTGCGAGTACGGCTGTCATTATCTTGAGGATCTTGCCCATGACAGCAAGCATCTCATCCTGGCTCAGTATTGTAAAATCCTCTCTCCCGGCATGCCTCTTTATCAGTATATCTTTTATGTCTTTCTTTGCCTCATCTATCTCGTTCTCGCTACGAACCCTTACAGTTATATTGAAGAGGCTATCCGTGTCGAAGAGCTCTTTTGCTGTAGTAGTCGGGATAAAGACAATGTCGTCTATGTCAAAACCGAGGGCAACACCCTTCGGCTCCATAATACCTATCACCCTGAAATGACTATTTCCTATATTTACTGCTGCTCCGAGAGGATTAGCATCACCCATTATCTCTCTCTTTACTGTTCTTCCCAGAATACAGACGCGCCTTTTTGTATCAACGTCTGATGCATTGATGAATCTGCCTGCCTCTATCTTCAGGTTTCTCACACTGAAATAATACTCTGTAGCACCAACAATATAAGTATCCCTGCTGCGCCCGGCATACTTTATCCAGGAAGTACCGACTATAACAGGAATGGCATTCTGTATATGTTTTGAGCGTCTTTCGATAAGGAGTGCGTCATCATAAACAAGTTTTCTCACAGCGCTGGTCCCCATATGCATACCTCCCTCTTTGGCTGTCTTACCAGGAACAACAATAAGGATGTTTGAGCCCAAACCACCAAACTCCTTGCGAATATACTCACGTGCACCTTCGCCTATGGATACAAGAAGTATCACAGCAGTAACACCAATGATAACCCCGAGCATAGTGAGTCCAGAACGCACCTTATTGCTATAAAGGGCATCTTTTGAAACTCTTAATATCTCAATAAAATCCATATCTAAACAATAATGCCGTCCCTGATGTCTATAATCCTCATGCCATATTCAGCTATATGCCTTTCATGTGTAACCATAACTATTGTACTGCCATTATTATTCAGCCTTTTAAATATATCCATTATCTCGATGCCTGAACTGGTGTCAAGATTTCCTGTTGGCTCATCCGCAAGTATGATGGAGGGATTACTCACAAGGGCCCTCGCAATTGCCACCCTCTGCTGCTCGCCACCGGAGAGTTCACTTGGATGGTGTTCTATCCTCTCTCCCAGTCCAACATCTTTTAGAAGTTCGATAGCCCTCTGTCTTCTCTCCTTAGCAGGCACACCACTATACAAAAGAGGAAGCTCAACATTCTTCCATGCAGAAAATCTCGGGAGGAGATTAAAGTTCTGAAAGACAAAACCTATTTTTCTATTCCTTATCTCTGCAAGCTCATTGTCTGATTTTTTTGATACATCAACACCCTCAAGCAGGTATGTACCTGATGATGGTCTGTCAAGACACCCTATAATGTTAAGCAACGTGGATTTACCCGAGCCTGAAGGCCCCATTATTACTACAAACTCCCCTTCCTTGATCCCGATATCGATACCCTTCAGCACATCAATCGTAATCCTGGGAAGCAGATATGATTTTTTTATGTCCCTGAGTTCTATCATTTCTCTTTTACCTTGGCACCATCTACAAGCCCTGGTGTATCAGGATTTGTAACCACGATGTCCCCTTCCTTAAGGCCAGAGGTAACCTCTGTAAAATTCCAGTTGAAAAGCCCTGTCTTTACTGGTATAAGTTTCACCCTTGAGCCTTTCTTTAAAAAGACAAATTTCCCTCCTGATTTTTCTATTACGGCCTGGGATGGTATCACAAGCGTATTATTAACACTGTCAACGATGACTTCTATATCTGCTGACATGCCTGGTTTTATAACAGTGCCCTGCTCCTTGAACTTCACCCTTATCTCAAATGTCCTTGTCTCCTGTTTCCCACCGAGTACAACAGGTGAAATCATATATACTTCGCCCTCAAAGATCTCTTTAGGATATGCATCCATAGATATATTAACCCTCTGGCCTTTTGACACCCTTGCAACATCTGCCTCGTCTATAAGCGCCTCTATGTATAATGAGCCTGTCGAGACGATAGATGCAATCAAAGTACCCTTGGCTACTGTCTCTCCAAGCTTCACAGGTCTTGATATAACTACACCTGATATTGGAGATTTCACAAAGGAATAATCATAATTGAGCTTTGCAATTGACAGAGAGCTCCTTGCCTCCCTTACAGCCGCTTCCTGAGCCTTAATCTCTTCTGCCCTGGCCATTAACTGCTCCCGTCCGGAGATTGCAGATTCATAAGTTGCCTTTGCAATGTCATAGTCCCTCTGCACAGAGTCCAGTTCTATCTGAGATAGGTATCCCTTCTCTCTTAAATCCATAAACCGCTTTAATCTCTTCTCCACCTCCTGTAGATTTGCCTTTGTTCTATCTATGTTAGTCTCAACCTCTACCCTGAGTGGATTGAGTGCAGCCCTGAGTTCATCAAGCCTATACTGTGCCCTCTGCAGGGATGCCTCTGACATCTGAAGATTATACATCGCCTCATCAGGATCAAGCTCAGCGATCAGAGTACCTGCCTTAACTATGCTTCCTTCCTCAACAAATAGTTTTGAAATTCTGCCAATCCTCTGTGCTGTAAGTTTAACCTCCTCATCAGCCTTTATCGTACCAGTAGAAGTGGCTGTAACTGTAATTGTGAGGTCCTGTCTTTTGACCTTAGCAGTCTTGACCTCAACAGTTCTGAGGGTCCTGTTCAGGACAAAAAAAACAAAGAGGAGGATAACGATTACAAAAAACCAGAACCCCCATCTTTTATAAAAGACCATCGAGCATCTCCTTACAACAATAAACTCCTGAAAATATAACATAAAAACAAGGGTTAAATTTTAAACAATAAATTTCACGGGTGGGTTAAATGTCAGGATTTTAGATTTTAAATGGTAGGCGCGAGGGGTTTTGAACCCCTGACCTCTACCGTGTCAAGGTAGCGCTCTCCCCCTGAGCTACGCGCCTGCTACATAAATATTCTCAAATCCAGACATAAAGGTTTTAATAAGCTGGATTCGGGTATAAATAATTCTCAGCGTCAGAGGTGATTAATCAGATATTCCGCATCCTCTATGAGTATCTTTGCTGCATCTTCCTTTATGTGTTTATCACTCTGTGCCTTTACTTCGTTGATAAAGGCATTGAGCTGGTTTATTGCTGTCTTTTTCTGTCCTCTGTTTATAGCACTCTCTGCTGCAGCAACTGTGATAATAAAGAGTACAAGTATCTGTCCACGCATGTCTTATAACCTCTCCACTAAATACTGCACATTGTATTTCAAAAGGGCATATGCTTCAGAAGTTAGGTGTTTGCCTGAAGGGCAATCTTCATAGCTTTTACATCCTTGTGCCTCAACTTCGTTTATAAAGGCATTTAAAATGTTCTTAGCTGCTGTATTATTCCCCTGCTCAAGTTTCTTCTTTGCATTGTCAAGCTTCACATCAAGGCTATTTTCTATGCCTTTGTTTGTTATCCAACCTAAAGAGAACGCCTGATGTTTTAAATCAATAACATAGTTAAAAATTTCAATAGGTTTAATATCAGCTGGTGGAACTGTTGGGCCATTGGTCTTGCCGACAATTCCTGGGCCATAAGGAGTCAGGTCTTGGTAGCCGGGGATAAAATCAACGGCCAT
>JACRGU010000179.1 GCA_016212245.1 Nitrospirota bacterium | reverse complement strand
ATGATACGGCCTTGGCAATGGGAGCTAATAAGGTTGGTTCCATTACTGCAAGGTCCTGGGAAAAGGGTGATATTTTAAAAGAGGGTCAGGTTCTTACCAGAGCAAATAAATTGGGAAAGAACTTAGTAACTGTCATCAGGACAAAGAAAAAATATCCCCTGCAAACCTTTTTTCGGAAGACTGGCCCTTTAAAACTATTTCGTAAATTCATTTTGATGTATCCAGAACGTATGCCCATCGCTTACAATCACTGGAAAGAAAAAGGATGGCTCTAAACCAAGGGGGACACAATGAAATTGAAGGACAAGGAGAATTACCTGATTTAATAGTGGCTACGCAATGCTTCAAGCGCAGGCAGCAACCCTCTGATTTACTCGGGGCAATTGTGTTTTTTGCTTCGGAAGAAAGCGACTTTATTACTGGACAGACGCTCGTGGTCAATGGTGGATCGATAATGCACTAATAGAAAGGGAAAATAAAAGGATAAAATGGGGTGTTTATTTATTGTGAGCCTGCAACTGCTGGCAGGGAAAGTAAGGAAAGTTTTCCAGGGCCATCACTCCCCCTTAATGAAATAGTCCATCAATTTATACCCTTCCTCAAAGACCATTATGTCAGTCCTTTCTGTAATTGATTCATCGAAGGTTACACCTTCATTTTTCCTCTTAATACGACTGTCAAATATGACAAATGGTACTGGCTCGTCTGTGTGAGTCCTGACCTCAATTGGTGTTGCATGGTCAGGCATAAGGAGTATCCTGTATTCGTTAAAAGAGCCTATCCCTCTTATAACAGTACCCACAACAAGTGAATCAAAATCCTCTATCGCCCTTATCTTATCTTTATAATTGCCAGAGTGGCCTGCCTCATCAGGGGCCTCAACATGGATATAGACAAAGTCAACATTCTCGATGGCCTTCAGAGATGCCTCTGCCTTTCCAACATAGTTTGTGTCTAAATACCCTGTAACACCAGGAACATTGAGTATCTCAAATCCAGCGTATATGCCAAGCCCCCTGGTGAGGTCAACAGCAGAGACAAGTGCTCCCTCAAGAGAATACTTCTCTCTGAAAGTCGGAAGACTCGGCTTCTTACCCTGTCCCCAGAGCCATAAACTGTTAGCAGGTTTCTTGCCGCTGCTCATCCGTCTCCTGTTAATGTGATGGTTTTCAAGGATATCCACAGAGCGAAGCATCATCTCTCTGAGCACATCTTCCTCCGGGCCAACCGGCAGGTAATCAATAATATCTTTCCCTAAAATATCATGCGGAGGAATGCATTCTATCTCAGCTTCTCCACCAGACCAGACCATAAGATGCCTGTAACCCACCCCTGGATAAAAACTGATCTGCTCTGTACCGAGTTCCCTGTTAATTTCATTGATTAGCTCCCTTGCTTCTTCTGTTGTTATATGGCCACTGCTGTAATCTTCCATGATAGCCTTTGTCCTGTCCTTGTTAAATTTGAGGGTAACCAGGTTACACCTGTAGGCAACATCACCTTCTTTGATCTTGACTCCTATGCTGGCCGCTTCAAGTGGAGCCCTGCCCGAATAAAACCCCATTGGGTCATAACCGAGGATGCTCAGATTTGCAATGTCTGAGCCAGGATGACAACCCTGCGGTATAGTCCTGACTCTGCCGATTATCCCCTCAATCGCAAGTTTGTCCATATTGGGTGTAAATGCCTTCTGAAGAGGCGTTTTACCATTGAGTTCCTTTATAGGCCTGTCTGCCATACCGTCACCTATGATAACTACATATTTCACAGTGAACTCCGTTCCAAATATAGTTTCTTGAGTTTCTTGTGTTCCTCGTGTTTTTTGAGTTATAACCCAAGAAACTATGTAAACTCAATAAACCCTATAAACTTTATAGTATCCCCTCTAACGCCCTTTCTACTTTACCAATATTAGCTTCCACCTTCACAGGCTCTTTTATAACTTTAAAGACAGTATCTGGGTCTTTAAGACCACTACCTGTAAGTGTGCAGACAACACTGTCACCGGTCCTGAAGTAATTCTCCTTATATAATTTTATCACGCCAGCAAGGGAGGCTGCAGAAGCAGGCTCGCAAAAAATCCCTTCTATACACGCAATAAGTTTATAAGCATTCAATATCTCTCCGTCGGTTACCGCATCAATCCTTCCACCTGATTCGTCCCGGGCTGCAACTGCACCTTTCCAACTGGCAGGGTTCCCTATTCTTATTGCTGTAGCAACCGTCTCAGGCTTCTCTATAGGTTTGCCGAGTACAATCGGTGCAGCCCCCGCTGCCTGGAACCCGAGCATTACAGGAAGAGAAGAAATCCTATTAGCACTATTATACTCCTTATAACCTTTCCAGTATGCGGTAATATTCCCTGCATTCCCGACAGGAAGCGCATGATATTTAGGCACAAAGCCGAGCTGGTCGCAGACCTCGAATGCAGCAGATTTCTGGCCCTCAAGTCTGAACGGGTTTATAGAATTTACCAATGTTATAGGATATCTCTCCACAAGGGCCTTGACTATGCTCAATGCCTCGTCAAAATTCCCCTTTATCTGAAGAACATGTGCACCGTGCACAAGTGCCTGTGCAAGTTTCCCGAGGGCAATCTTTCCTTCTGGTATCAGAACTATAGCCTTGATACCCCCCTTGGCAGCATAGGCTGCTGCAGATGCTGATGTATTCCCTGTGGATGCACAGATTACTGCCTTTGAGCCAGCCTCCATGGCCTTAGAAAGCGCGAGGGTCATCCCTCTGTCCTTAAAAGACCCTGTCGGGTTCGCACCATCAAATTTGAAATAAAGCTCGAGATCAAGGTTCAGCTTTTCCTTCAGATTCAGAACCTTGATAAGTGGTGTATTCCCCTCCTTCAGGGTTACAATCGGTGTCTTATCTGTAACAGGAAGAAATTCCCGATACTCTTCAATGATACCTCTCCACGAAATTTTTGGACTATTACACTCTCCCTTTTCCATATCACTCCTGAAATCCAAAATCCTAAGCACTAAATCCTAAACAAATTCAAAATCCAAATGTCAAAAACATTTGAACTTTGAGCTTTGACATTGTTTAGAATTTAGGATTTTGGATTTAGAATTTTACTCTACGATGTCTCCTTCAATAAGCTCCACATCAACACCTTGATCCCTGAGGGACTGTATCCCCTTCTCGAGGTTTTCCTCTCCGCCCTCGAGTTCGAGAACCATCTCTCCAACCGTTTCTGTTACCCTTGCCCTTCTGATATTCGGCATCACATCATATTTCTTAGCCATGGTGAAGATAACAGGCTCTTTAATGAGATGCTGGGGAAAGGTCAACTTAACCCTCCGTTTCATAAATCCTCCCGTTTAGTCATTGGTCATTAGTCATTGACCAGTGACTATTGACCAACGACTGTCTTTCATTGACTGATGACTATTTATTCCCCCTGCAATTGCAGGAACAATCGAGACCTCATCTCCATCCTTTACATCTGTCTCCTCAGCCTTGAGAAACCTTATGTCCTCTTCGTTCACATAGATGTTAACAAATCTTCTTATCTTCCCCCCCTCAGAGATCCTCTCACCTATTCCGGGAAACCTCTTATCAAGATCATTAATAAGGGCTATCACTGTCCCGGGTTCGCCCTCTACTTCTTCCTGTCCCTGTGTCAACCTTTGAAGCGGGGTTGGAATCCTAACTTTTACTGCCATCTATTTACCTCCTCTATTTATTTTCTCTAATACCTCTTCAAAAGATGCCAGATTAGGCTTTATGTAATACGGGGAAATAGTCTGGCCATTCAATGCCTCTTGAGTCTTAAGCCCGTTTCCAGTAATACAGATTACTGTTGTCTCATCACGGCCTATTCTGCCGGTCTCTATGAACTTTTTTGTTACCGCAACAGTAACCCCACCTGCTGTCTCTGAAAATATGCCTTCTGTCTTTGCAAGAAGCTTTATAGCATCTATAATCTCCTGATCAGAGACATCCTCACCATAGCCACCGCTCTCTTTTACAGCCTGGGTTGCATAGAACCCATCAGCAGGATTACCTATCGCAAGGGATTTGGCTATTGTATTTGGTTTCACAGGCCTGATGACATCTGTGTCCTGTTTGATTGCTGTAGATATAGGACAGCAGCCTGTTGCCTGGGCTGCGAATACCTTTGTATTAAGCTCTTTTATTATCCCTATCTCCTCAAACTCCTTAAACCCCTTCCATATCTTTGTCAGGAGTGAACCACTCGCACACGGTACTACTATATTGTCAGGTGCCTTCCATCCTAACTGTTCTATAATCTCAAAACCATGTGTCTTTGAACCCTCTGCATAGAATGGTCTTATGTTTATATTCACAAAGGCCCATCTGTATTTATTTGCTATCTCACTGCACAGTCTGTTCACATCGTCATAATTACCATCCACCGCAATAAGGTTAGGCTCGTACACGAGTGACGCAACTATTTTACTCGCCTCGAGTGTTGCAGGGATAAATATAAACCTTTTGAACCCTGCCTTTACGCCCTGTGCTGAGACAGAATGGGCAAGATTTCCTGTTGATGCGCATGCTACCGTATCAAAACCAAATTCCCTTGCCTTAGTAAGGGCAACGGCTACAACCCTGTCCTTGAATGAGAGTGTGGGATGGGCAACTGTATCGTCTTTTATATAAAGTTCCTCTACACCTAATTCTTTTGCAAGGTTATCAGCCTTTAAAAGAGGTGTATACCCTGAATTTAACCCTACCTGAGGCTCACCATCTATCGGAAGCAGTTCTCTGTATCTCCATAAGTTCTTTTCCCGTTTCTCTATTGCCTTTCTTGTCAGTACCTTTCTTATACTTTTATAGTCATATACTACTTCGAGAGGGCCAAAACAGAACTCACAGACATAGATGGGGGCAACCAGATATTCCCTGCCACATTCCCTACATTTTAGACCTTTAACATAGCTCATAATTTTTACCGTGCCGCAACAAAAGGTATTGAAATTTTTTACTTATACCCAATTGTCATTCCCGCGAAAGCGGGAATCTAGGGTTTAAAACCAACACCTGGATTCCCGTTTCTACGGGAATGACAGCCCAAAACCCCAAAGGAGTTCTAAATAATAGGAGAATTAATTT
>JACRGU010000178.1 GCA_016212245.1 Nitrospirota bacterium | reverse complement strand
GAAGGACCAACAAACCGGGAAACTAACAGAAGGAATTGTAAGAGAGATTTTAACCAATTCACCTGCACATCCACATGGAATTAAAGTTCGTTTGGAAAGTGGAGAAGTAGGACGTGTAAGAGAGATAAAGGAGAATTTTTATGAATACTAACAATCTAAAAGAATTAAAAATAGGAGATTTGACGGCAAAACTTCCTATAATTCAAGGAGGAATGGGAATTGGAATTTCCCTGTCCGGGCTGGCATCCGCAGTAGCTAATGAAGGCGGTGTCGGGGTTATTGCTACTGCAGGTATTGGAATGCTTGAACCCGATTTCTCTACGAATTGGTTAGAAGCAAATATTAGAGCGTTAAAAAAGGAGATTAAAAAAGCCAGAGAATTAACTAAAGGAATTCTTGGTGTCAATATTATGGTGGCATTATCAAATTATGCTGATATGGTAAGAACTGCCATTGAGGAGGAGATAGACATCATATTTTCAGGGGCTGGACTTCCCCTTAATCTTCCACAGTTTTTAAAAGGAAGCACAAAAACGAAGCTGGCTCCTATTATTTCTTCTGGAAGGGCAGCCAGTATAATTTGTAAAAAATGGTCAGAAAAATATAACTACCTGCCTGATGTTATAGTCGTAGAGGGGCCGCGGGCTGGGGGACATCTTGGGTTCAAACAAGAACAGATTAACAATCCTGAATATTCGTTAGAAAAACTTATTCCAGAAGTGATTAAAGCGGTAAAACCATTTGAGGAAAGGTATAAGAAACCTATCCCGGTAATTGCCGCTGGAGGTATATATACAGGAGAAGATATTTATAATTTCCTAAAATTAGGCGCTTCCGGGGTGCAGATGGCAACACGTTTTGTTACCACTTATGAATGTGATGCATCTATAAAGTTTAAGCAAACTTATATTGATTCGAGTAAAGAAGATATCGTGATTATCAAAAGTCCGGTTGGTATGCCGGGAAGAGCAATTAAAAACAAATTTATTGATGATGCCAATAAGGGGGAAAAGAAACCGTTTAAATGTCCCTATCATTGTATTATAACCTGTGATTATAAAAACAGCCCCTATTGCATTGCCCTTGCTTTACTAAATGCCAGGAAGGGCAATTTAGAACACGGATTTGCGTTCGCTGGAGAGAATGCTTATAGAGCAAAGGGACTTATTTCTGTTAAAGAATTGATAGAATCTTTGATAGAAGAGTATAAGAATGTGTCTAAGTGAACTACTTTACACAACAGTATGTTTGCGTAAAGGCTTTGCCACATTTTAAATGTTAAATGGGACGGTTCTATTTAAATACTCCCTGCACCGGACGGCTAACACGCCACAAAAGATTTATCATGAAAGGCTACGCCCTTCTTTTGTGGCGGAAACGTTATTTGTTCATTACGGGTAGGGAATAAAGAGTAAGGAAAGTAATTATAGCAATTCCCTTATCCTCTCAACCTTTTCCTTAAAAAGCCCGAGTATCTCCACAGGATCTATATGCCCTGTTATATCAATCCATTCAATCCCCGCTTCCTTCCTGAACCATGTGAACTGCCTCTTGGCATATCTTTTCGTATCCCTTTTAAGTAGCCTTATTGCCTCATCAAGACCATATTCTCCTTTAAAATATCTTAGAAAATGTCTATACCCAAGTCCCTGCATAGATGTCATCCCCTCATGGCAACCTCTATTAATTAAGGCCCTTACCTCATTTTCAAGCCCTTCCGAAACCATCCAGTCAACCCTTCTCTCTATTCTTCGATAAAGCTCTTTCCTGTCCATTGTAAGTCCTATCTTCATAGGGTTATAACCATGACTTACGGTTTTATTTTCCTGTAATTCCGTTATCGGTCTCTTTTCTGAATGATAGACCTCCAGGGCTCTGATAATCCTTCTAATGTCCGAGGGATGTATCTTTGATGCTGCCAGAGGGTCTATCTCTTTAAGCCTGTTATGGAGATATCCCTTCCCGTGCTTTTCTTCATCCAGTTCCATAATTCTCCTGAATTCCTTATCCCTCTTCGGCCCTTCAAAAAGCCCCCTCGTAAGTGCCTTTATATAAAGTCCTGTCCCTCCGACTATAAGAGGTATCTTCCCTTTCCCTGAAAGTTCCTTAATAACTTCCCTTGCCCTCCTGAGATACTCGCCAACACTGAAATCCTCCGTTGGCTCTACGATATCTATCATATGGTGTCTTACAACTTCCCTTTCATCTTTTGAGGGTTTTGCTGTCCCTATATCCATTCCCCTGTAAATCTGCATTGAATCCGCACTTATTATCTCTGTGTCAAGATTTTTTGCAAGAAGGATAGCTGTCTGGGTTTTTCCTACTGCGGTTGGCCCTATTAAGAATATAGCCTGTGAAAACACTCTATTTTCTTTTAAAGAGTTTCTCTAAATCACTCAGTCTTAACTTTATCATTGTTGGTCTACCATGGGGACAGGTATGGGATAATTCGGTTCCTTTAAGTTCTTCCATGAGATTTTCCATTTCCCCAGGGTTTAATGGTTGACTCGCTTTTATGGCACCATGGCACGCCATACGAGTCTTCATCCTCTCGATCTCTTCTGTTCTTGACAGACCCTGACCCTTCTCTAATTCCGCAAGGATATCAAGAAGAAGCCCTTTAGGGTCTTCTCTTTCAAGGATTGCAGGAATTGACCGGATGATAAAGGTATTACTACCAAAATCCTCCACATCTAACCCAAGGGTTTTAATTTTATCGAGATTTTCTGCAAGCAAAAGGGATTCTTTTTTAGACAGTTCTATTGTCTCAGGAACGAGCAGTCTCTGGATTTCTATCTTTTCCTTTTTTAGTTTCTCATATAGAATTCTCTCGTGGGCAGCGTGCTGATCAATAATCATAACGCTATCTTTATTCACAGCTATAATATAAGACTCAAAGGCATGGAGAAAGTCCTTCGAGATGGTACTCTTTAATCTTAAAGGAAGGCCGAAATCGATCTGTCTCTCTTCTTCTAAAGAAGCCCTCTCATACCTCTTCATATATCTTTCTATAGCCTCTTTCACTCCAGGAAGGTCAATCTTTTCACGATCGATTTGAAATGTCTCTTCGGTAGTTTTTTCTGAAAATCTTTCTCTTATAGACTTCGCGATAATATCATGGATAAGGGATGGGTTTCTAAACCTCACCTCCCTCTTTGCCGGATGAACATTTACATCCACCTCCATATTGTCAATATCTAAAAAAAGAAATGCCACCGAGTATCTGTCTTTCATCATGAGTGTGTGGTAACCTTCTGATATGGCATGACTAATAACAGAGTTTCTGACAGGTCTTTTATTTATAAATGCTGCCTGAAGACTTCTGTCTGCCCTGCTGAAAGGAGGATTAGAAATATAACCAGTAAGTGTAATTCTATTATTTTCTGATAGAGGTCCTGACCTAACTTCAAGTAGATTTTCTACAACACCCCTGCCATAGATCTGATGGATTCTTTCGATAGACTTGTTAGTTTTGGGAAGTGAAAGAATAACCTTTTTATTATGTTTTAATGTGAAGGAAATTTCAGGATGCCCCAATGCCTCTGACTCCACAGTTCCTATTATATGGGATAGTTCAGTGTTATCACCTTTTAGAAATGCTAACCTTGCAGGTGTATTAAAAAATAGGTCTCTAATCTCAACAAGTGTCCCTGGTGAAGGACCGGTGTCTGAAACAACTAAGATCTTACCACCTTCTATCTCAATCCTCGTCCCAGAAGATGAGCCCTTCTCTGAAGTTACGATCAGGACTTTTGATACTGAAGCAATAGAAGGAAGGGCTTCACCCCTAAAGCCCATTGTACCTATTTTCCTGAGACCTTCTTCATTATATATTTTACTTGTGGCATGTCTTTCGAAGGCAAGAATGGCATCCTCCCTCATCATTCCTATACCGTTATCAGAAACCCTTATTAATTTCTTCCCACCATGGAGGATCTCAATAATGACTTCATCCGCTCCTGCATCTATAGAATTCTCTATAAGTTCTTTTACCACTGAGGCAGGCCTCTCAACCACTTCACCAGCAGCAATCTTATTGATAAGATTTTCAGGCAGAATTCTTATTAAACCCACTCTACACCTATTAAGAAACAGGTAATTTCACTCAATCCCTTTAAGGTCATAAAGCCACATCACAAGGGCGTCTTCTCTGGGGACATCGTAATAATTATGTCTTATGGCTGTCTTGGTGAATCCAAGTTTCTCATAGAGACTTACGGCAGGTAAATTAGATGCTCTCACCTCGAGGGTGGCCCTCTTCCCACCTTTATCTTTTGCCTCTTTTAAGGCTGTTCTTATAAGTGTCTCACCTATTCCCTGCCTTCTAAATGCCTTATGGACTGCCAAGTTCATTATATGGATCTCTTTGAAGATGATCCAATAACATACATAACCGAGAAGTTGCCTATCATGCCTCGCTACCATTAGGCTGGCTACATCTTTATCCTTCAGTTCATAATGAAATGAATTCTCTGACCAAGGTGTAGGAAAGGAGTCTATTTCTATTTCCATAATTTCAGGAAGATCCCCCTCAGTCATGGGTTCAATCTTTATTCTTTCCAATACTACCTTTTCCATTAGCTCTTTTTTATCTCTGCCTCAGATTTCCTGATATATCTCGGGACAAGAATTGCAGGGTCTTCTACCTTACCTGATATAAGTGCTTTAAGCCCGAGTTCCGCCACATTTGCTGCTGATGGAAGTTGCTTTGATAGAGGTGCAAAATGTGCAAGATACCCCAGCCTCTCTTTGATTAGTTCCCTGTATATATTTGCCCCTTCACCAAGAAAGACCGTTGGTTCTTTGATTTCCTTCAGAAAGGACTCAGGACTGATTACACAATCATCTATAAGTTTCGATACCACTCCATTATCTGTAAAACGAAAGAGAGCAGTATATACTTCCTTCTTTCTTGCATCAAGCATAGGGCAGACCATATACTGTGATAAAGGAATATTGCATGCTAAGGCATCTAAG
>JACRGU010000023.1 GCA_016212245.1 Nitrospirota bacterium | reverse complement strand
TACCTTCTGTGGTTTCCCTGTGCCACGGGTATAAGTTTCTGGGCCAAAGACTATGGTCTCACTATAGACAAAAGGAATGAAAGCCAAGGTAAAAAAGGTAAGTAAAAAGGTTAATAAAATCTTTTTTGCGTCCATAAGACACCTCCTGTTTAGGTTAAAAGGTTTGTCATAAGTATAGCACAGGTTTTGAAGACAACAATTTATATCCTTACTTCCCAATCATTATCTCTATTGTATTTGAACTTGCGCCTGTAACATTTACTTTTAAGATGCCGAAATCTTTTGTTGAAATCTCATCTGCTAATGAAAGTTCTGCGAGTTGAAATAACGGTGAGTCTCTGCTGCTGGAACAGGTCTTGCCAAATCTTTGTCCCGAAAATTCCCCCTCACCCCAACCCAATCCCCCCAGGGGAGAGGGAGATTTTCCCTCCCTTGATGGGAGAGGATTAAGAGGAGGGCGAAAGGGATTATTTTCATCATCCTTTGTGCTATCTTGCAACATAAATGTTTCACTAGACAAATTGGTAACAACTGTGTCAGATGGTGTTGTATCCCTGGTTAAAGGTAAAGAGCTTTCTTCTTCCTGCCACTTTGGCACACAGATAGGTTCATATATCTTGATAACATTACCGTTGCTATCCAGCGCCTCTATTTTATAACAAAGGTCTCTTGTCTGGGCTTCAGGGGTGATATCAACTGTGTTTGTAGGCTCGCCTGCATAACTGCGCTCCCACTCCAGCCACGGGCCATCAATAGAATAGGCCCCTTATAAATAATATACTCACTGGCCTTTGGTTCGTAACTCCACCATAAAACAATTTGGTCTTTCATATTCTCACCACTTAAATCCCCCTTGGCATTATCCACACCAACGTTCAACTCTGCTTCTCTTATCTCCACAGTTATAAAACTCTCTGGAACGCCCCTTACCTCTACCTCTATGGTGTTATTTGCCTGAAGGGCGATGTCCTTTGTAATCCCATAGACATTCTGATTTAAATCATCTGGTCCTACCACCTGCACCCCGTTGAGCTTGATGTAGGCACTGCTGACCTGATTCACTGGTTCCACGGCTCCAGGTCTTATATCTGGTCTCTTAATGTGCCCACCATTTCCAATCTGACGCCAGAACTTTCCCTTAGGATTCGCTATAGTGAAGGAGTCAGTTACCACATATGGTTTTCCTGTTTCTCTAACATACTTTTTTGGCCCCCAGACCAAAGGGCCTGCCCATGCATCTTGAATAAATAGCATGGGGGCGATAAAAACTATAAACATTGTGAAAATCTTTTTTCTAATCATAACGCACCTCCGGTTGGATTTAATCGTAAATACTTACATCGCTCAGATACATGCCATTATGAGGGGGTGAACCCCCAATTGGCTTTCTCACAACCTGATTGCCCATAGACGAAAACAACAACGTTTATATTGTTGCTCCCAAATGCCTTGTATCACTAAGTCAGCTACTTACTACTATTCTTCCTGAAGTATTACTACCTCAATCTTCCCTTTCAGCCCCTCTGCAAACCTCTTTGCATCCTTCTCAGAGCCAACTATTGAACCATAATGCATCGGGATTGCAAGTTTTGGCCTAATATCGAGTGCTGCCTTAACAGCCTCATCTGCTGTCATAACATATGTACCCGAGACAGGAAGAAGTGCGATATCTACTTTGAAATTCTTCATCTCAGGGATATAATCAGTGTCTCCTGCTATATAAATCCTCTGACCTTTTGCAGTGAAGATATATCCAACCCAGCCATTAGCCTTTGGATGAAATGGTTTGTCTGTGTTATAAGAAGGGACTGCCTCAATCTCGATGCCCTCAACATTAATCTTATCACCAGGTTTAACAATCTTTATCTTTCCTGATAGTTTCTTTGCACAGTCTGAGGTTGCAATAATTACAGTATTCGGCCCTTGAATCTTTTTAACATCTTCAGGCGAACAGTGGTCATAATGCTCATGGGTTATTAAAATAATATCTGCGGTGTCCTTCTTTTTAATCTTAAAGGGGTCTGTATATACGACCTTTTCTCCAACAACCTTAAATGTATCATGCCCGAGCCAGTGTATATCCTTTACCATTGCCTTAACCTCCTTTACCTCTGCCGTTACAGATAGCGGCAGGAGTAATATTAAAAATAAAGATGACAAGTAACAAACTGCTATTTTCATCTCATTCATCCCCTCCTTTAAAAGGATTATATCACAGATTTTTAAAAGATTATAAACCCCGCACCTTTCTACAAGGATATTAGACACCGCAGAAAGGGTTACTCTATTGTAACTCCACAGCAAGCTGTGGGGAATTCTAAAAGGTGCGGGGTAAAGCTAAAAATCTCCTCGGATTATCCACTCCTGCCTCTGTTATCTCTGCATCGGGTATGCCGATTTTTTTAAGTATTTCTACCGCATCAGAGATGGTTATCTGGCTCCCACTAAGCACTCCTTTTCTGTCATAGATGGGCTGCTTTTTTCCCATGGCTCCCTTAATCGAATCTGAGATCAGGATAATCCTATCAAGTCGCTTTGTATCGAAAATGAGCTGCAGGGTCTTTGGATGAAGATGAACGCCATCCGCAATCACCTCTATATATAAATCCTCATCGAGAAGGCCAAGTCCTGTAAGCCCCGGCTCTCTATGGTGGAATGGCCTCATGGCATTAAATATATGGGTAATCCCTGTTGCACCTGCCTTCTTACCGTCAAGAGCTTGTTTGTAAGTTGCATCAGAATGACCCATATTCACCTTTATCCCGAGCTCAACACATTTCCCTATAATTTTCAGAGCACCAGAAAGTTCAGGGGCAATAGTGATAATCTTTATGATGTCTTTATACCCAGCAATTAACTTCTTTAGGGAAGATATTGTTGGTTTTATGAAGAAATTTTTATTTAAAGCCCCACATCTTAGAGGATTCAGAAATGGTCCCTCAAGATGAACACCCAGGATCAGTGACGAGTTCTGCACTTGCATAGCCTGTTTGACTGCTTCCATATTTTCCCTCATCTCATTGATATAGCCTGAATATATCGTTGGAAGGATTGCACCAGTGCCAGCCTTTCCATGAAGCTCTGCCATCTTAAGAATATCTTCAGGTTCTTTTGTCCTCGTATCGTATCTACCTATGCCATGAGTATGAAGGTCTATGTAGCGAACAGCCATTTTTCCCTCGAAAGTCTCTTATATAAAAGCCCGCCTGTAACAAGGGCGAGTGCAAGCCAAATAAAACCTGAAAGATAATAGCCGAGCAGGACCTTTCCGATACTGAGGGTCAAGCCTATAAGAAATAGACTTCCATAAATCCATTCTATCAGTGCATCAGATAATGTATTACCCTGAGATGGGCCGGCTATCAATCTCTCGACAGGTCTCCAGCCAGGGCCTCCAGGTGCTGTCCTTTTATAAAACTCAATGAGCCTCTCTTTATCAGAAGGTTTTGTAAGCAGGGTTACGGTAACCCATATGACTGTAGAGACTGAAATGACCAGGGCGAGCTTTGTATAATATTGAGAGTCAGCAAACATCAGGTATTTATAGGCAATAATGGTCATGACTGTTGAGCTTATCATTGCCGATATTTCACTCCATGCATTTACCCTCCACCAGAACCAGCGGGTTATATAGACAAGGCCTGTGCCAGAGCCGAATGCGATAAGAAATTTAAAGACCCCGATTATAGATGTCACATGGTATGTAACAATGCCAGTAATTATAGATAAGATGAGCGTTGCCATACGGGATACACTGATATAGTGTTTTTCTGTAGCCTCTTTTTTAACAAATGGCCTGTAAAAATCATTCACAAAATATGCTGATGAGAGATTCAGGTATGTGCTCAGCGTTGACATGAATGCTGCAAAGAAAGATGCAAGCATGAGACCCCGAAGCCCTGATGGAAGAAGGTCAACCATCATCTGTGGATAAACTGCCTCGTGGTCTTTGACTGCAGGATATAGCACAATTGATGCGAGTGCAGCGAGTACCCAGGGCCATGTGCGGAGGGCATAGTTTGCTACATTAAAATAGAATGTTGCAATGAGGCTATGTCTTTCATCCTTGCATGAAGCCATCCTCTGGACAATAACACCCCCTCCATCTGATGAATACTTCGACCACCAGCTAAGCCCCACATAACCTAAAAATGTCATAAAGGCTATACCCATGAAACCTCCATCTACAGGAGGGAAGAAGCTTAGCATCTCCTGACTAACTGCTGCCTTCAGGACAGAAATCCCTCCTGCCCTATCAACCGACACAAAACACAGGATAATTGCACCAAGCATCGCTATAATGAACTGGAAAAAATCTGTGGTTACCACTCCCCAGTAGCCTGAGAGCATTGAATAGGCGATTGTTACTGCACTCGATATAAAAATACTCTCCCATTTCCCCCACCCGAGTGATACATCGAGGATCTTTGCCATTGCTAAGACTACCTGGGCCTTGATGATTGTATGAATAGCCACTGAAAAATAAATTGCCTTGAACCCCCTGAGTATCGCTGCTGATCTGCCTGAGTAACGCAGTTCTATAAGTTCGACATCAGTAAGAACCCCGAGTCTCCTCCAGAGCCTTGCAAAGAAAAAGACAGCCATCATCCCTGACATAATAAAGCACCACCACTGCCAGTTCTCGTATATCCCATAGCCTCTTACAAGCCCTGTTACATAAAGTGGTGTGTCTGATGAAAATGTTGTTGCAACCATTGATGTTCCAGCAAGCCACCAGGGGAGGTTTCTACCTGAAAGAAAAAACTCTGATACGCTCGATGAAGCCCTCTTTGTGAAATATACTCCGATAAGGAGAGAGGCGACCATATAAGCGATTATGATCGTCCAATCAAGAAAGGAAAGAGTCACTCAGGCCTTGCACATACCGTCAAGATTGAACTGAAAGGTACCCCAGCTCTTACAACCCGGACACCTTCCTGACCATTCAGAAGATGGATAACCACAGTCTCTGCAGCAGTAAGTCAGTCTGACCGCATGTTTAATATCAGCTGCCTTTTTGAATTCATGTACAGCCCTCTCTAACTCATTCCTTCTCATATAGAGGTTTCCAATAAGCTGGTGGAGTTCAGGATAGACTGCGCCTCCAGTATCAATGGATGTCAGTGTTTCGAATGCATCATCTATCATCTCGAGCCTGTAGAAGAGTTTTCCGAGGAAGAATTTAATAACTGGGTCTTGCGGTTTTTTTGACAGATTATTTTTATATATCCTTATGAGCCTTGAAGGCTCACCCAGGCTTATAAGTAAATCTTCAAGCCTTGAAAGTGTGACCATAGAGGATGTCTGTTCATAACCCTTCTCAAGGAGATTAATCGCCTCCTCGGTCTCGCCTTCCCTTAGAAGTACTTCTGCAAGTCCTAATGTCGCAGGTATGAAATCCCTGTCTATCCTCAATACTGTCCTGAATGCCCTTTTCGCCTTTTCAAGCTCTCCGTTTTCAAGGCTGTGCCTGCCATACTCATACTTGTAGCCGATAAGGTTCTGCTGTTCGCGGTTTCTATCCTTTTCTGCATGCTCATTTCTGAGGATTGATTTCTGAACAAAGACAAGGTCATCCCACCTGTCCTGCCTTTCGAGTATATCCCTTTTTTTATAGAGGGCTGAAAGATTTCCCTCATCTATCTCGAGTATCTCATCAATGGATCTGAGGGCCTCTAACCACCTGCCTGTCTTTTCCATAAGCCTTTCCAGGGCGAACAGTGTTTCAAGGTTTTGGGGGTTAAGGTCCCTTGCCTTCTGATAGTATTCGCCTGCCTTCTGAAAATCCTCCTCAGAAATGGCAATATCTCCAAGCCTGAGTAAGGCATCGGGGTGTTCTGGCTCTTCTGATAGGACCCCCTTGAGCAACTCTTTCGCCTCATCCTCATTATGGGCAAGTAAAGAGTTCAATGCCTTTGAGTATAACTCCTGAACCTTTGCCTCTTTTTTCTGTTTTCTCTGGTACTGCCAGTTGTCTATAAATTTTTTCGTGTCTCTTACCACAAAAACAAAAAGCATTGCAAAGGCACCGGCTGCGCTCGACAGTAATATCAGGGCAGTTGTGGGGATTTCATAAATCTTACTGAAGGGTATTTTTATAGTGGTGACTTCCTGATTGAAGATAGCAAATACAGCAAGTGCTGTCAGGAATAAGACAAATATAAATATGGCTAGTTTACCCATCAGTGATGAAATCCCTCTAACTGGATTCTTCCAGCATCAATCCAGAGTTTTTCGAGTCCATAAAATGTCCTTGTATCTTCTTCAAATATATGGATAATAACATCTCCATAGTCCATAAGGACCCAGTGGCTGTAATTTAACCCCTCAATCCCGAGAGGTTTAATGCCTGCCCTATCAAATCTCTCTTCGACCAATTCTGTGATTGCTTTTACCTGGATTGTACTTTCTCCTGAGCAGATAACAAAATAATCTGCGATGATGGTCAGGCCTTTTAAATCGAGGATAAGGATGTCCTTTGCCTTCCTATCCAGGGCTGCCCTTGCCGCTTCGAGGGCTTTATCTTTACCTTCTAAAGGTCTTCCCTCCCTTCTTTCTTATCCGCTAACCGTCCCGTCCTGTCATGCTGAACCCTGGCCTGTCGCCAGGACAGGCTTGTTTCAGCATCTCTTAACTATTTTGAGACCCTGAATCAAGTTCAGGGTGACAATTACGGATTATGATTTATACAGCTTATTAGCAATTATATAAGATTCAACCTCTGCTGGCAACAGGTATTTTATGCTTCTACCCTGCTTTATGAGCCTTCTAATCTCTGTTGACGATATCCCTATCGGGGTAAGTCTGAGAAGGGTGGCATCCATGTTGTTTTTGAGTTTTATCGTATATGTTTCAATCTCTGCATTATCAAGCCCTTTCAGGATTCTTCTATTGATTTTAATGTAGGGTGATACCTGTAGATCAATGAATCTGAAATCAGGCCTTGAGATGATAACAAAGTTGATGAGCGTGATAAGCCTTTCAGGTCGCCACCAGTTAGTAATGTCTAAAAAGGCATCTATCCCGAGGATAAAGAAAAACTCTATGCCGGGATTAGTCTTTTTCAGCTCTTCAACTGTCTTTGCCGTGTATGACTTCCCGTGCCGCCTGCATTCTATATCTGACAGTTCAAAAAGACGGTTAGTAACAATAGCAAGCCTTGTCATCTTATATCTGTGGATTGCGTCTGCCAATTCTTCTGCTTTGAGTGGGGGGCTCCCAGAGGGAACGAAGAGAATCTTATCGAGCCCGAGCCTTTCCCTTACTTCCTCAGCAGCTATCAGGTGTCCATAATGTATAGGGTTAAAGGTTCCGCCAAAAATGCCGACTTTCATAATCTTCTCTGCCTTATTATTCCCTTAATTGCCCGTTTCCAAGGACTATAAACTTTGTACATGTCAGTTCCTCAAGCCCCATTGGCCCCCTTGCATGGATCTTATCGGTTGATATACCTATCTCTGCTCCGAGGCCAAATTGATAGCCATCATTAAGTCTTGTCGAGGCATTCACAAAGACAGCAGAGGAATCAACCTCTTTCAGAAATCTCATAGCCTTATCATAGTCCTTTGTGACAATAGCATCAGAGTGTGAAGAACTATATTTTGCGATATGTGCCATTGTATCATCTATATCCTCTACTATTTTTACATTTAATATAAGGTCAAGATATTCGTTGTAAAAATCATCTTCCCTGACCTTTTCAAGTGATGCATCTATCTTTCTTGTTGCAGGACATCCCTTCAGTCTCACCCCCACATCTTTGAATCTCTTTATCATAATAGGCAGAAAGGCCTTTGCAATCTTCTTATCAACAAGCATCGTTTCCATCGCATTACAGGTGCCTGGTCTCTGCACCTTTGCATTAAAGCATATCTCTTCAGCCATCTTCAAATCAGCATCCCTGTCAACAAACACATGACAGACACCTTTATAATGCTTAAGCACAGGTATTCTCGAATTTTCTGTAACAGCCCTGATAAGTCCCTCGCCTCCTCGCGGGATTATCAGGTCAATAATACCTTCGAGCTTGAGCATCTCCATAACTGCCTCTCTCTCAGGTATATCAATGAAGGTTACAGCACCTTCATAAAGCCCCTGTTCTTTTGCCGCAATGCGTAAAATATTTACAATTGCCCTGTTTGAATTAATCGCCTCTGAGCCACCCCTGAGTATAACAGCATTGCCAGCCTTAAGACAGAGACCTGTTGCATCCACAGTAACATTCGGCCTTGATTCATAGATAATCCCTATAACACCTATTGGCACACGCATCCTTCCAACAGTCATCCCATTCGGCCTCTGCCACATCTTTGTTATCTCGCCAACAGGGTCTGGGAGGGCTGAAACCTCAATAAGTCCATGTGCCATCTCATCAATACGCTTTTCGTTCAAAGTAAGCCTGTCAATCAATGCCTTTGAAAGGCCCTTCTCCTCTGCAAATTTTATATCCTTTTTGTTTTCTGAGATAAGCTCCTTTGATCTCTTCTTCAATGCATCTGCCATCTTAATAAGGACAGCATTTTTCTGTCCTGATAATGCCTTTGCAAGTCCCCTCGCACCTTCCTTAGCCTCTTTAGCCTTATTCAGAATATATGTTTTTATATTCATTCGGTTCCTCCATAGTAATTATTTATCGCTATGCATTATATCATAACCTGCGACTCAACCTACCCCCGCACCCTAAACAGAATTCTGGGCCCTTCCTGTCTGTATCCATTAAACTATTCGAAAAAAACATCACACACCGGGGATTCCTGCAGTGACCTAAACCATAAGTATGCCCTAATTCATGAACAGCCTCTGTTAGTGTCCTTTTATGAAAAAGACCTCTGTCTTCTGATAGTCCGTAAAATTCCTGCCTCAGACGGGTAAGGGAGATCACTGCCATTTTTCTGCCTGCCTCTCCAAAGACAAAATTTAACTGAGGAACATACAGATCGTGGTCAACAATCCCCAGAACCTTTTCATAGATAGTATATTCCTTTTGCTCCATAAGGGCATTCAGTATAGCCGTAGATAAATACTGCTACCAGAACAATACCCATCTTCTGATCCTCTTCTTTTGCAAACAAATCAATCTTTAAAAAGATACTTATCAAAAAGGCTAAACTCAAGTAAAAAATAGGGCAGGTGCCCCTTGCGAAATCCTTCACCATATCTTTAAAATGTTTTATGCCATATATCAAGGTCCTTCCACCTGATTTAAGGAACAAGATTGCTGCAGGCGAGGTCATCGAAAGACCTGCCGCTGTTGTAAAGGAGCTGATAGAGAATTCGATTGATGCAGGAAGCACTGATATAAGGATAGATGTCCTTTATGGAGGCAAGCGTTTTGTTAAAGTATCTGATAATGGAACTGGTATGGATAGGGAAGATGCCATGCTTGCCTTTGAAAGACATGCAACAAGTAAGCTCGCTACCGAGGATGACCTTTTCAATATAAGAACAATGGGATTCAGAGGTGAGGCCCTTCCATCCATTGCATCTGTTTCAAGGGTTAAACTCATCACAGGTCTGAAAGGCTCCCCTTCGGGTGTATCTGTTGAGATACATGGTGGTGAGGTAAAAGAGGTAAAAGATTCTCCTTCTATCGGCACATCCGTTGAGGTCAGAGATTTATTCTTCAATACCCCTGCGAGAAAGAAATTCCTTAAATCAAACAACACGGAGCTTTTTCATATTATAGATACGGTTACAAAAGAAGCCCTTTCTCACTGGGAGATAGGTTTCAGGCTCACATCTGAAAATCAGGAGACCATAAACCTTCCTCGAGCATTAGGCCCGAAAGAACGTATCATGCAGGTCTATGGAGATGAGTTTTTAAATGGCCTCATGGAGATTAATGCTGAGGCAGAAGGCATAATGATGAGCTCTTATGTAACAAAAGGTGACAACTTCAGAAACAGCAAGGCACATCAGTTTATCTTTATAAACAGACGGCCAATAAAAGACCAATCTATCTCTCATGCGGTATATAAGGCATATGAAGGTATCCTACCCCGTGACAAGCATCCTATCTTCTTTCTCTTTCTCAATATTGATCCGAGAAATGTAGACTTTAATGTTCACCCGACAAAGCGTGAGGTAAGGTTTGAGGATAAAGAATCCATCTATCGTTTTGTAAATAGCAGTATCGAAGAAGCTGTAAGAAGAGAGCGTGCATCTCCTTACCCCTCACCACTTACCCCTCACGGGTCTGTGGTCTCCGAGAACCTTGAACTCGCATATAAGCCATCATTACCATTCATATACCTCGGAGATACATTCACCGCTGTTTCAGGAAAAGGCGGATTGACCTTGATAGACCACCACGCTGCTCATGAGAGGATTCTATATGAAAAATTTTTAAAAGGGATAGACCTCGATGCTTATCAGTTACTATTCCCAAGACAGGTGAAGCTGTCACACAAGGAATACATGATTATCCTTGAGAATGTCTCAATACTCAGGGATTTTGGAATAGATGTAGATGATTTTGGGTATGATACTGTTATTGTCCGCTCATTACCTGATGCCTTAAAAGAGGCTGATATAAGAGGTATCCTATCAGATATTGCAGCATGTATTATCGAAGGCGTTGCTCCAGATAAATCCCTTAAAGAGGCCCTTGCAGCAAAAATTGCATGCCATAAATCAGTGCGGGGTAGAGAAATCCTTAATCAGGAAGAACTCTCAAGTCTTATTGCTGACCTCGAAAAAGTAGAACACCCTGACCAGTGCCCTCATGGAAGACCAACAAGAATCTTCCTCTCTCTAAATGATTTGAAGAAGATGTTTAAGAGGAAATAAGCTTATATAAGTATTTTTGAGTATACCTCGGGAACCTTTTTGAAAACTCTTTTACCCTGCTCATTGAAAGTTTCTTTATATCGAGTTCGTCTAAATCTAATGAGGCTATTCCCCTCGATGCAAGATAAACAAGGTCAAGAAATGCCTTTTCAGGTTTTGCAACATAGATTCCACCCTGTATCTCATAGCCCCAGAAAAGGTCTTTTTTAATCCGTCTAAACTCTATATCTCTTCCTTCTACAGTAAGTCTTTTAGTTTTTCTTGTTGTGGCAAAAGTCAATGTATAAGGCACGAGATTGAAAACACCATACCGTGAAAGTGCGAATTCAAACGAGAGGTAGTTTGGCGTGTAAAGGGATGCAGCAATTCTCTCTATGGATAATTTTACTGTAAATGGGCGATAAATGCCTTTGCCTACTCTTTCCAATATCCCTCTATCAACCAATCGCTTCACTGCCACATAAAGGCTCTTTCTGGACAGGCCAGTTATTTTTTCAATGTCGGCAATGGAGTAAAAGGGCTTGTTAAACCGCTCCAGTGACTTTATAAGCTCTATCGTCTTCATGCCTTCAGTTTATCTATTACGGGCCAGAAATCCTTTGGAAGATATTTTCTTAATTCACGTACAAGTTCTCTTTTAGAGATTGAGATAGTCTCAAGTTTATATGATCTTTTAAGTTTCTGACATATATACCACAAATCAAAGATATCTTTTGGTTTTGCCCTTTCTTTTATACATGTGCTCTTGTCCTTATACAGTTGTTCAAGGGTAGCTACTCTACCAAGGCATTGTACTGTGGAAACAGGGGAGGATATAAGTGAGAGTTCGGATTTATAATTCCTTTCACGCCTCTTAGATATCTCAATCTTTATCCTGAAAGGAGATGGCAAATAGCCCTGAGTAATTTTGATCTCTCCAAGGTATGTGTAATATTTTTCTTCTAAATCCGTTATTGTAAGCTCTGGATATGGAGAGACGATTTTTTTTATAATAAGACTGAATTTGCCTTTTAATTTATCCTCAGTAAGGGAGAAATCAAGGTCTTCAGAGAACCTCGGTGAGCCGTAGACAAGCCTTAATGCTGTCCCTCCCTTGAATATTAAAAACTTACCATCAGGAGACTCAAAAAGCCCTTTCAATATTACAATCTCCCAGAACTCCCTGACGACCTGGGTCACATCAATCTTTAAATTCTTGGCCTGATTCTCAGCTATTTCTCGTTCCATCTTTCTTAACAATTTTGTTAAGTTTTAAGGAATTATATATTCTTATGAAGGTTTTGTCAAAATTTTAACATGCCACAGAATAAAATTAAGGTATAATAAATAAAAATTACAGCCTAAATTAATCTTACAACAACATGAATAAAGTCATCATCCTGCTTGGCCCGACTGGTGTTGGAAAGAGTGTGGTTTCCATCCTTCTTGCAAAATCACTGAATACAGAGATAATCAGTGCAGACTCGATGCAGATTTATAGATACATGGACATCGGGACAGCAAAACCCTCAAAGGAAGAAAGAGCAATTGTCAAACATCACATGATTGATATAATTGACCCGTCTGAAGCATATAGCACAGGGAAATACATCAGGGCAGTAGTGCCTATTATTGAGGAGCTACATAGAGATAGAAAGATCCCAATTGTGGTGGGTGGAACAGGCCTTTATATTAAGGCGATGACAAGAGGCATCTTCAGCGGCCCCTCTGCCGACTGGTCATTGCGTGAAGAGCTTCTTTTGATGGAAGAGGAAGAAAAAGGCTCTCTGTATAATTATTTAAAAGAATTTGACCCTGAGGCTGCAGAAAAGATAACACCGAATGATACACGGCGGATTATAAGGGCTTTGGAGGTCTGTTTAAAGAGCGATACGAGCATGTCAGAGATACAGAAAAAACTCACTACACCCTTTCCGTATGAGTTCATAAAGATTGGCCTTTTGAGAGACAGAAAAGAGTTATACAGGATGATAGAGCAAAGAGTTGATAAGATGGTTGAAGAAGGACTCATTGATGAAGTAAAAAAACTGACAGAAACATTAAAGGACGCGGAGACACGGAGACACGGAGATATTCACCCCTTCACCGCATCTTACTTTCCGGCCATGCAGGCGATCGGCTATAAAGAGATTGCGATGTATCTTAACGGAGAGATTACTTTGGCTGAAGCTATCAGACTCATAAAAAGAGGGACAAAGAGATATGCGAAGAGACAGTTCACATGGTTTAAGAAAGAAGAAGGTATTCACTGGATAGATATAACAGGTATTTATGATAGTCATGAAATTCTTCTCCGTATCTACTCTGTTCTTAATAGGTTAATGTAAAAGAGAATTTAAAGATTAAAGATAAAAATTAAAAATTAAGGAAATCATTTTCGGATTTTAAATTGTAGTTTT
>JACRGU010000176.1 GCA_016212245.1 Nitrospirota bacterium | reverse complement strand
TGTCCATCTGTGGTTAAAAATTTTTCTTTTTCGTTCTTGAAAGGAGATTTTATAATGGGAATGACTATTACCGAGAAGATTCTTGCTGCACATGCGGGAAAGAAGGGAGTATCACCGGGTGATTTGATAATGGCAAAGGTGGATATAGCCCTTGGAAATGATATTACAGCCCCTTTGTCCATCGAGGAATTTAAAAAAATAGGTGCAAAAAAGGTTTTTAATAAGGACAGGGTTGTTCTTGTTCCAGACCATTTTACTCCCAATAAGGATATAAAGTCGGCACAGCAGTCCCGTATGTTAAGGGATTTTGCAAAGGAATATAGAATAACAAACTATTTTGAGCTTGGCAGAATGGGTATCGAGCATGCCCTTCTGCCCGAAGAAGGGCTTGTCCTGCCGGGTGATGTGATTATAGGCGCTGATTCGCATACCTGCACCTATGGCGCGCTTGGCGCTTTCTCAACAGGTGTCGGCAGCACGGATCTGGCTGCTGCCATGATAACAGGTGAGATATGGTTTAAGGTGCCGGAGACGATGAAATTTATATTCTATGGGAAACTAAAAAAATGGGTTACAGGAAAAGACCTGATACTTTACACTATCGGCAAAATAGGCGTTGATGGTGCTCTCTATAAAGCGATGGAGTTTACAGGAGAGATAATAGATAACCTTCCGATTGATGGAAGGTTTACTATGGCTAACATGGCTATAGAGGCAGGCGCAAAGAACGGGATTATAAATCCCGATGATATAACACTGGAATATGTAGAGGATAGGGCAAAGAGGAAATTTAAAACCTATAAGAGCGATAAAGATGCCTCCTACAGCGAGGTATTTGAATTTAACAGCGGGGATATAGAGCCGCAGGTGGCATTTCCTCATCTCCCGTCAAATACTAAACCTATAAGTAAAGCAGGTAATGTAAAAATAGATCAGGTTGTAATCGGCTCATGCACAAATGGAAGAATATCGGATTTGAGAGA
Source organism: Nitrospirota bacterium (assembly GCA_016212245.1). GTDB lineage: Bacteria > Nitrospirota > Thermodesulfovibrionia > Thermodesulfovibrionales > SM23-35 > JACRGU01. Next base: position 1,837 of record JACRGU010000176.1, on the reverse strand, counting down.
GGCTGCTTCTGTATTGAAGGGAAAGAAGGTTCATAAAGATGTAAGGCTGATAGTCATCCCTGCTACACAGGGGATTTATAAGATGGCGATAGATGAAGGATTGGTTGATATATTCATCTCCGCAGAGGCTGTGGTAAGCACCCCGACATGTGGTCCATGTCTTGGTGGACACATGGGTGTCCTTTCGGAAGGCGAGAGGGCTGTCTCCACTACAAACAGAAACTTCGTCGGCAGGATGGGACATCCAAAGAGTGAGGTCTATCTCTCGAATCCTGCTGTTGCTGCCGCATCGGCAGTTTTGGGAAGAATTTGCAGTCCGGAGGAAATGAAATAATTATTAAGAGGAGGTGAATTTTAATGGATGCAAAAGAGATTAGCAAAAAGGTGAGGGATTATTTTTTTGAAGTTCATGGACAATTTGCAGTTTTTGGCTTCCGAATAGAAGATGTTTCGTTTGACAAAAAGAGCAATGCGTGGAAAATAGAATCTTCATTTTTACAATCCGTAGTAGATACCGATGAAAAGAGGGTATATTATGAAGTTATTATTGACTCTCAGGGAAAAATCAAGAATGTGACGAAGGTTACGAGAAAGAAACAATTTCAACCGGCGTAGGAAACAAAAGAAAAATGTAAGATTTCATAAGATGTTCCATGAGAAAAATAATAATAGATACATCGCCATTAATTATTCATATGGTAGGGGTATTTAACAAGAATCTTGTGAATAAAGTTTCCCGTTATAACAGTCCGGATGACGAGTGGACATGTGTGGAAAAATTATTATCACAGGCAGATGATGTTTTTATAACACCATATGTAGTTGGCGAATTGTTTTGGCTTGCCAAAACGAGATTAAACCAGGATGCAAAAGGCATAAAAAGTGTGTTCGTTAAATATAAAGAGGTAATATTAAGGTTCAAGGAGCTTTATATAGAGAAAAAGGAAATATTAAATTTTAAAAATTTAGAGTTTGGTCCAACAGATATTTCCTTATTTCTGGCAGCAAAGAAATTTAAGTATCCGATATTGACATCGGATAACCGATTTATTGGTTTCTGTAAGGCTAAAAAGTTAAAAGTGATTGATTTTGCAGAACCGCTATTTAATCCTCATTCATAGGAGTATAGAAATGAAGCTTAAAGGCAAGGCGTGGAAATTTTGGGCGGATGTGGATACCGATGCAATTATTCCTGCGAGGTATCTGAATACATCCGACCATAAGGAGCTGGCAAAACACTGTATGGAGGATGCAGACCCCAATTTTGTAAAGAAGATGAAGGCAGGAGATATAATTGTTGCCGATAAAAACTTCGGCTGCGGCTCATCGAGGGAGCATGCGCCTATTGCGATAAAGACAGCCGGTATCTCCTGTGTTATAGCAAAGAGTTTTGCGAGGATTTTTTACCGAAACTCCTTTAATATGGGGCTTCCTATTTTTGAGAGTGTAGATGCCTCTGAAAAGATTAAGGAAGGGGATGAGGTTGAGTTAGACCCTTCAACAGGTATAATCCGCAACATTACCAAAAAAGAGAAATACCAGGCAAAGCCGATTCCTCTGTTTATGCAGGAATTAATAAATGCAGGGGGATTGATGAATTATGTAAAGAGGAAGGCGGCATGATAATGGCGCATATATTTCTTGAGATTTTATAATGGGAAGTCGTAGCTTGAAGAAAAGGGTAGATGGTTTAAAAGTGCAAATACTAAAACATGAGGATAAAATTAAAAACGAAAAATCAAAACAATTTTCAGATGAAGGAAAGATTCATCATTGGGAAGCCGAAATAAAGGAGGTTAGAAAAATGAAAACATTGGTTTATGATAAATCGAGAATC
>JACRGU010000175.1 GCA_016212245.1 Nitrospirota bacterium | reverse complement strand
TCTCCAATATCTCTTTTCTCTTTTCTTCTGTAGCCATGTTTAACTCCTGTATTTTTTAACCTCATCCATCATTGCATTGAAATTTTCAGGTGGCACAGTCGGCCAGACATCACAGCCAGGCCATATTGCACTCACACCATCTTCCATACATTTCTTTATTGTCCCCCTCACCAATTCTGGTGCTCCGGCAACGAGAACATTATAAGGGTCGTAATTCCCGAAGATAAGCGTATCCTTTCCAAGTATCTGGCGTGTTTGTACAACATCGTTTTTCTGATCGACGCTTATAGCTGTAGCACCTGTCTCAACCATAAAAGTAACTATATCATTTGTCTTTCCACAAATATGTATGACACTCGGTACACTCAGCTTTTCAAAGATTTTTTTGAGATAGGGCAGTATCAGATTCTTAAACACACGTGGGCTTAAGACATCAGAAGTTGCTCCCATTTCTCTCACTGTTATATAATCTGCGCCTGCCTTTTCATACTGATGGGCAATCACAATAATCGCGTCGCTGAGCAGGTCAAGAAGTTTACCCACCTTGTCAGGTTTTTTGAAAGAAAGTTTTAAGAGGTCATTGAGTTCCATTATCTGACCTGCAAGGGTAAAAGGTCCAAGGACATATGTCCCAACAACAACCTCATCGCCAATATCCTTTTTTAATAAGCCAATAGCCTCACTTACAAGGGGTATCCTCCCCTTTTCCTGCAGGCCGGAAGGAATGGATATTTCCATCTCATTTTCATTGCTTATTAATTTCTTTTTTATTGTCGGATACAGGATGTCCTCCACATGGGCATAGACATTTATCTCACAACCAAGTGCCTCAGCCTCAACACAGAGATCAAAAGGGACAATACCACATTCAAAGCCAAAGATTCTGTGCGATGATGCGGCAGTGTCGGACATCATCTTTGCATCTGAATGCAACTCAGCAAATTTGTACCCGAATTTTTTAAGTCCCTCTGTAGTCACATTTCCCATACCACTGAAGCAAGGAGGACTATCGACCTCTTCACTATTAAAGAGCCTCATAACTCTTTCCCGTAATGTTAATTCAGCACCTATCATTAATATCTCCTTATATTCTTATTTTCTGGCTCCACCAGTTACTACCTTCTCAATAAAATCAGAGAAATATTTTCTTATAGGAAGATTCCCGTTTTCTGGTATGTTTCCCGTTTCATCGAATACAAGCGTTGAAAGTAATATATGGGCAGTTGCCACAGCAGGAAAAATCCTCGGAGCTGTAACAATAGGTCCGTAAAAATTGAAATCGCTCCATAATACCGAAGACATACCTTGAGCTACAGCATCCATCGTCTTAAAACCATCGATCCCCCAAAAGGTTTTCGAATCCTTCCACATATGTGTCCCATTCGAATATGCACCACCACAGGGAAGTCCGAATTTTTCTTTTATTAATCTATTGGCTATTAGAGAAAAGGATGTTGATGGAAGGTTCATAACAGATGTATCCACAAGTATCGTATCAAAGACATCTGCACCCTGAGAAAGGATATGCTCGAGTGATCTAACCCTTCCCTTAGGTGTCTGGTCTTTATCATCAAAGGCCTGGATAACAACATGCCTTATTCCAAGATCCTTTAACTTATTCACCTGTCCCTTTATATCCTTGTCCCAGGGTGTAATACTATTGTATAGGAACTTGTCCAGCACGCCCAACTGTGCAATATACTCCGTAGCCTTTGCCCTCTTTTCCGCAACCCACATATCAATACCGAATGGCATATCAGTCGTCTCAAGATAAAAATCGATATATACTTTGGCCTCTTCTGGCGTATTTGCTACCATCGCAACCATGGCAGGTATGCCTGTAGAACGAGAGAGTTCTTCCTGTTTCTTTATAAGTTCTTTAGCCTTCTGCCTGTCAAAATTCCCTTTTCTGTCTGTAAGGATTCTGTCTTTATTATGAAACATAGACGCTATTAAAAGTGGTGGGTATTCACCTGACTGTCCGCCTATTTTGGTTCCTGATATGTCAAAAACCTTCTGTTCTTTAGTAAACCTAAACATCCCTTTTCCTAATATTCATAAAAGAGACAAATAAATCCATCTTTAACTGGACAGGGGAGGCTGTTGTCCTCCCCTGCTTATCAGGATTAGTAAATTCCATGGTCGAACTTCGTAGTCGGCAGATACTCCCATGACTGTCCTTTCGAATATTTATCGGCAATATCTAATGCCTTCAAGGCATATTCAAAAGCATAGGGGATTCCTGGACCACCAGGAACAAATCCAGCCCCTATCATTCCCACAGCTACTGCCTCAAAAATCTCACCGGTAGTTGCACCTGCCTTTATTGCAGGAATCACATGGATGATGCACCTCGGTGAACACCAGGACACACCAATTGCGGTAAACATCAATTCCTTTATCTTTTTGGAAATCGCTCCATCACCAAAAATAGTGGCATAAAAATCAGCAAAGGTCTTTCCTGGATCAGGGGTGACTGTATTTATTACCTTGAACATCCTCGGTAAAAACCCCATGAGGTTTTCCATATACTTATTTACTTCTTCGGCAGTCATCTTTTTCTCGGCCATTTTCTTTCCTCCTTTTCTTTAACAAAAAAAATCAAATACTCCCAGCGCCCCACCTCTTTATTTCTAAACCATTATATAAATCACCACCTCCTCTCACCCTTAAATTTTACCTCTTAATTAATCACCACCTCCTCTCACCCTTAAATTTTACCTCTTAATTCAGTTTCCATTCCCTCGCAATATTAACAAATGTCTCGACATTTTTTATGGGAACTGTTGGTGGAATATCACAGCCAGGCATCAGAACAAATCCGCCTTCAAGACCTGCTGTCTCTATACATTTTCGTGTAATTTCCTCAACTTCGGAGGGAGTTCCATTGTTAAGAACAGCCACAGGGTTAACATTTCCAGCAAAACATATCTTTCCTAAGAGTTCAGACTTTGCTCTTGCTATATCTACCTTATGGTCAAGACTGATACAGTCGGCTCCCATCTTAGGAAAAAGGTCAAGTCTATCTGATGTATCACCACAGATATGGACAAGAACTTTTACGCCTTTTGTCTTTGCCCATGAGGTAACCTTCTGAAGATAGGGAAGAGCAAAGCCCTCAAACTGCTTTCTCGATATGAGATCTCCAGATGCTGTTGGATCAGCAATACATATCATCTTTATGATTCCTTTATCAACAAGATGGGAATAAAACTTTATGTTTAGATTGGCTGCAAAATCAACAATCCTTTTAGCAAGTTCAGGGCTCTTAAAGGTCCCTCGCATCATCTTCTCTACACCAAACATCTGTGCGCCCAATGTAAAAGGACCCCAGGCAGTAGCAGTAACAACAAACTCATCGCCTATTGCACGAGAGACCATTTCTGTAGCCTCCCATATAGCACTCACAGTTGCATTATCTTTAAGCCTCTCAAGGTCGAGTTTGTCAAGATCGCTTTCTGTATCAACCAGAGGTTCTTCAAGATCAGGGGCTCCTATTTCTCTGTATCTAATCTTACCGCCGAGTGCTGATGCATGGAAGTTGTTATATCCTGAGCCAACATAAACAATATCTGAAAAGGACTTTTTCGAAAAGGAGATGATCATATCTGCCATCCCTTTTGCATCCTCTGCTAAGGATTTAAAGGAATTACCTGTATTATACATGGTAAACATACCACCTCCAAAAAGTGCAACAGGGATTCTTGCTGGTTTATTAAAATCGAAGGCTGCAAATATTACTTCTTTTGGTGTCATAGAATAAGCCTATAGAATAAAAATAAGGTGTCATTACATGTTACTACAGTTTATTTTTGTTTATATATTATAATAATTTCTCGGATTTGATTCTGTCAGGAAGGCGACAATTTGATTTTTTAGGGTTTGCTTTCTTTTATTCTTTCTATATCTTTAATATCAAACTTTGTTCTCCCATGCAGAGCAAGCGCCCTTAAGTCTTTAATCTGTATCTCCCTATTGGTTAGAATGATAACCCCTTTGTTTTCAAGATTATTCAGAATCTCTGTGACTGTCTGTCTCGATGCACCTACAAGGTCTGCAATAGTCTGGTGAGTCATTTTAAAGTTTATTTTCACAAAATCATCCTTATAATACTCACCTTCCTGAATAGCCATTTTCACAAGAAGGTGTGCCACCCTTGCTTCTACATTCTTCTCAACTGAATGTTCTATATGTATCTCTTTTTCGATAAGCCTTTTTCCTAGAAATTCTATTATCTTGACGGCGATTTCTGGTTTTTCATCGATCATTTTAATAAGCTGGTCTTTCTTGATAGGATAGACAGTTGCATCCTTATATGCTCCTGCAAAACAATATCTGCATCCACCAAATACCTCTGCCAGTCCAAATATCTCCCCTGGAAATCTGAGAGACATAGATGTCTCTTTACCTGAAGCAGTTATACTGAATATCTTAACTATGCCACTCGAAACAACATAAATGCAATCGCTTCTATCTTTTGGACTATATATAACGTCATTCTTTTTGAAGAAGAGCGGCTTTATCTTATTGAGGTATTTTGGGGCTATGATTTCTCTAAAGTCTATAAGTGTATAATACCAGGGCTTCTCCATTGTTTTTAATTTTAACAATTATGAATAAGCCCGTCAAATAAAATAAAAACCCGTATCTATGAATCTATAAAGAGGTATTGCAAAGTGACTATTTTTATGATATAGTGTAACTACAATTTAAACTTGGAGGCAAATATGATTTCTGTTGGGATAAAAGAACTTAAGGCAAAATTGAGCAATTATGTCGACAAGGTCCGGCATGGCGAAGAAGTTGTTATAACAGAACACGGCAAAGAGGTGGCACTGGTTCTACCAATCTCGAAAGAACGCAGGGCTATCAAATCTCTCATGGAGTCCGGCAAGGCCAAATGGTCGGGAGGCAAACCTGAAGGAATGGAGAAAATAAGAATAAAAGGAAAACCCCTTTCCAAGACAGTCCTTGAGGAGCGCCGTTGATACTTTATCTTGATACCAGCAGCCTTGTAAAGTTATACATCAGGGAAACGCATTCAGCAGTTGTTAAAGAATGGGTTAAGGAGGCCGAAATAGCAGCTACATGCCGTATAGCTTATCCCGAAGCGATATCAGCTTTAAACAGACGCCTCAAACAAGGAGACTTATCTGAAAAAGAATATGGCATGCTGATTTCCAAATTTTCAAAGGAATGGGAAAATTTTGCCGCAATCGATTTCGATGAGCTTGAGGCGGGACGTTTTGTTGGTTTATATGGGTTAAGAAGCTTCGATGCTGTCCATCTTTCAGCAGCAAAACTCCTGAAAGCTGATTCAAATAATATTTTAATCTCATTCTCTTCCTTCGATGAAAAACTGAACAGCGCCGCTTCCAGCGAAGGATTTGCAGTTCTGCCGCCAGGTTGATTTTTCTATTTTGTCATTGCAATCTTGAATCAGGTTCAGGGGAAGCAATCTCCGTTTTCCGTCATTCCCACGAAAGTGGGAATCCAGGCTTGTCCCTGTGAAAACAGGGAACAATATAAAGTCCGGGTGCCTGTTAAAATACTCCCTGCAAAAGAAGGGGCAGGAATGAGAACCATAACCCTAACCTCCTATCCCCTATACGGAGAGAGGATCAAGGCGAGGGAATCTGAAGTTTTTATAATGGACAAACTTAAGTCCCTCATACACACAGGTTGATGTGGCAAGGAGATAATAGCCCGCTTTCAGATCAAAACCGACTATCTAAAGGCTTTATATCAAGACATTGGAATGTTTTTCAGTATATATTTTCGTTAAATACGGCAGGTGCTTTAAAGGTGGTGTTCGGAGGAACGCAGAAAAACAACTTTTAGCGACTTTATCTCCCGAAGACTTAGCTCTGCATCAGCTCGTAATAGATATTCGAGATAAATATATTGTCCATTCGGTAAACGATCTTGAGCTTCACAAAGTCCGGGTGTGGCTGAACTCTGAAGAAAGAGGCAGGAAGATTAATAATGTGAACATAGAGAGCCATTATCTCGCCGGTCCAGAACCTCAATTGTTTGAGAGATTGAAGCATCTCATCAATAAGCTTCTTGTATGGATTGATGCGGAGAAAAAACGAGAGGAAGAAAAATTGATTGAGCTTGTCGGTAAAAGATATAATCTAAATGACTTATATTCTCGGAAGGCTGAGTCGCCTGATGAGATTGATTATTCAAGAGTTGTGCAACCCAGAAGAAACCCCTAACAATGCCTGCCAGTCAACTGCCAGAAACCTACGGTTCGATTCAGCTTCTGGCAACGGTTAAAGGCCATCGTTAGGCATAACCGTGCAAAGAGGAAAACATGACAAATATTTCTAAAAATATCAGCGAATCACCCTTTTGGCATTTACTTGTGACAAGGATTTCACAAAATGCACAAACTCATTTAGATCCGATATTTGATTCTCTTAATCAACGCGCATCGCAGCTTGAATTACCTATTATGTATAACATGGGGAAAAGCCTTTTATGGGCAATTATTTGTCAATTATTTATATTATCCAGAGTCAAAGCATCTTCTTTAGGCAAATTTGGTTTTTCTCAAATGATGCTTGGATTTGGGCATGCTTTCACAACAAATGAATTCCCCAGAATTGCTTTCGAACGTATTATGGGTAATATATCTCCTCCATCTTTTCCTGGAAGAACATTTGAGGAATCAGTTGCTGATACCTTTCTCGCCAATGGTTTGATTCTCATCGATGAATCTGCAATAGACTCTTCGTTTGACACTTTCATTATGCTTTTTTAGCAAGAAAAAATAAAGGCCCGGTTTTTCACGGGCCTTTAAATTTAATCCCGGCAGCGACCTACTTTCCCAGGACCTCGCAGTCCAAGTATCATCGGCCCTGGAGGGCTTAACTTCCGTGTTCGGGATGGGAACGGGTGTTTCCCCTCCGGTATCGCCACCGGGAAAGCTTTAAACAACTGAATAGGAAATCATTTCTTACCCTTTATCAGAAACGGGTCAAGCCGCACGGCCGATTAGTACTGGTTAGCTGAAGTCGTTACCGACCTTACACTTCCAGCCTATCAAACCTGTAGTCTTCAGGTGGCCTTCAGGTCATTGCTGACGGGATCTCTAATCTTGGGGTGGGCTTCCCGCTTAGATGCCTTCAGCGGTTATCCCTTCCGGACATAGCTACTGAGCGTTGCCCCTGGCGGGACAACTCACACACTAGAGGTCCGTCCATCCCGGTCCTCTCGTACTAGGGACAGCTCCCCTCAAAAATCCTACGCCCACGACAGATAGGGACCAAACTGTCTCACGACGTTCTGAACCCAGCTCTCGTACCGCTTTAATTGGCGAACAGCCAAACCCTTGGGACCTACTTCAGCCCCAGGATGCGATGAGCCGACATCGAGGTGCCAAACCGCGCCGTCGATATGAACTCTTGGGCGCGATAAGCCTGTTATCCCCGGAGTACCTTTTATCCGATGAGCGATGGCCCTTCCACACAGTGCCACCGGATCACTAAGCCCTGGTTTCCCACCTGCTCGAGATGTCTCTCTCACAGTCAAGCCCCCTTATGCCTTTGCACTCAACGGCTGATTTCCGACCAGCCTGAGGGAACCTTTGGGCGCCTCCGTTACCCTTTAGGAGGCGACCGCCCCAGTCAAACTACCCACCAGGCAATGTCTCCCCTCCAGCCTAATGGATGAGGATTAGAACTCCAGTCTAAGAAGGGTGGTATTTCAACGTCGGCTCCATGAGAGCTAGCGCCCCCACTTCATAGCCTCCCACCTATCCTACACATCACACACCAAAGTCCATTGCCAAGCTATAGTAAAGGTTCACAGGGTCTTTCCGTCTAGTCGCGGGTAACCGGCATCTTCACCGGTACTACAATTTCGCTGAGCCCCTCGCCGAGACAGCGCTCCAGTCGTTACGCCATTCGTGCAGGTCGGAACTTACCCGACAAGGAATTTCGCTACCTTAGGACCGTTATAGTTACGGCCGCCGTTTACCGGGGCTTCGGTTCGCTGCTTCTCTCCCGACAAGTCGGGAAATAACACCTCTCCTTAACCTTCCGGCACCGGGCAGGCGTCAGTGCCTATACATCCTCTTTCAAGTTCGCAGGCACCTGTGTTTTTGGTAAACAGTCGCCAGAGCCTCTTCACTGCGATCCCGATTATTCATCGGGACACCCCTTCTCCCGAAGTTACGGGGCTATTTTGCCGAGTTCCTTAGCGAGGGATCACTCAATCGCCTTGGTGTCTTCCACCCACCTACCAGAGTCGGTTTGCGGTACGGTCAGCTAAAAGGCTCACTACGAGGTTTTTCTCGGCAGCCTGGGATCAAGCAGTTTGTGTCCCTTTCGGAACTCCCCATCACCCCTCAGAGTTAACGGCACAGGGGATTTGCCTCCCATGCCCTCCTAAAGGCTTAGACCCCGATCCATCACGGGGATGCTCTACCCTCCTGCGTCTCCCCTTCGTTCAGACGCCTTCCAACTGGTAGCCGAATATTAACGGCTTGTCCATCGCCTACGCCCTTCGGCCTCGGCTTAGGATCGCCTAACCCTGAGTCGATCATCGTTGCCCAGGAAACCTTGAATTTTCGGTGGGCTGGTTTTTCACCAGCCTTCTT
>JACRGU010000174.1 GCA_016212245.1 Nitrospirota bacterium | reverse complement strand
GACAGGACTGATCTGTCTTATGATCTCTGGATTAGTATCTTCAGCGAGCGTACCCTCAGGCGGGCGGCTATAATTAATAATTATTCCTGCAACTTCAAGCCCTTCTTTTATCGCATAATTGACAGTAAGCATTGTATGGTTGATTGTGCCGAGGCCTGGCCTTGAGACAACTATAATTGGCAATCCAAAGTCTCTAACAAGGTCAAGTACAAAATAATCTCTTTTGATCGGAACAAGCAGCCCACCAATTCCTTCAACAACAATTATGTCATAGCCTTTCGATAGCTCCTCAAATGCCCTCTTTATCTTATCAATATCAACAGGGATTCCTTCTATATTAGAGGCAACCATTGGCGCAAGGGGATTTTCAAAGCGAACTGGAGTAACTAAATCTATGGGATCATCCATATCTGTCAGTTCTCTCAAAAACATTCCGTCAGACGGTATTAACACTCTGTTTTTAACTTTGCTCTTTGCTCTTATGCATCCTGTCTCGATTGGTTTCATCCCGCATGCCCTGAGTCCGAGAAGCCCGATAGCCCTAATCAATGCTGCAGTTATAACTGTTTTACCAACCCCTGTATCAGTGCCTGTTATGAAAAAACCCTTTGCCATTTCACCTCCTTGAGAGCCTCGATGAGTCTTTCAATATCCTCATCAGTATGTGCTGCGGTTACTGTTATCCTTATCCTCGATTCCTTTACTGTGGGTGGTCTTATAGCTGGTGCGAAGATACCTTTTTCTTCATATAAATACTTTGATACCCTCAATGTATTTTCAACAGTTTCTGTCTTAATAGGTATTATAGGAGTTCCACTTTCCATAATGTCATATCCAATCTCTTTAATACAATCAGCGACCCTGTCTCTATTTGCCCATAGTCTTTTTATTAATTCAGAATCGTTTTCTATTAATTCCAATGCAGCAATGGATGCAGCCATAACACATGAGGGCAGGGCTGTAGAGAATATAAAGCTCCTCGCCGTATTTAAGATCCATTCGATAATATCCCTACTGCCTGTGACGAACGCACCGAAGGAACCGAGGGCCTTTGAAAATGTCCCCATCTGGATAATCCAGTGTTCAGGCCTGATATTAAAATGGGAGAGTGCACCCTTACCCTTACCGAGGACACCTGTGCCATGCGCATCATCTATATAGAGAAGTACTGAGTTCGGAGTTGGGAGTTCGGAGTTCAGGGTAAGACAGAGATCATAGATCCCTCTTAAGGGAGTAATATCTCCGTTCATGCTGAAGACCGTATCTGTTATAACAATCTTCCTCTTTGCATCTTCTTTTCTTATTAAATCTTTGAGATGTGATAAATCTTTATGCCGATATATCAATGTTTTTGCCCTGCTCAGCCGACATCCGTCTATAATACTTGCGTGGTTTAGTTCATCGCTGAATATTGCATCATCTTCACCCCCCATCGCAGGTATGATGCCTGTGTTTGCTGCATAGCCTGAGTTGAAGATAAGTGCAGCCTCTGTGTCCTTAAATTTTGCAATCTTATCCTCGAGCTCTTTATGCAGGATGCTTCCTCCACCTAAAAGCCTGGAAGCAGCAGAGCCATAGCCATAGTCATCCAGCGCCTTTTTCGCTTTATCAATTATATAAGGATGGTTTGCAAGGCCGAGGTAGTCATTAGATGAGAAGTTTAAATATTCCCTGTCACCAAATTTTACCTTTGGCCCCTGTGGAGATGTTCGGTCTTTTATCTCCCTGAACAGTCTGTTCTCTTTTAAAATCTTGAGTTTTTCGAAAAACACAGGCATATTGTAACACAATAAGCCTCCACCCTCACCATCCCTGAATGGGAGGGGAGGGCCTAAATTTAAAATTTTGGGGAAACCTCTTTTTCTGTCTATAAAATCTCTTGACATTTTTTTTTGACCTATGATATTCTCTCTACGCTTTTTATTTAGACTACCTTAAAGAAGGTGTGAGATGTTAGAACTGAATAAGTGGTTTTTTGTCTTAGCTTTAAATTTTTTTATATTGCTTTTTATTCTTAATATTATCCTCTTTAAACCCCTCCTCAAGCTTTTCAAAGAAAGAGAAGATACAGTTAAGGGCTCTCTTGATGCAGCCAAGGATATGAGTAATAGAAGGGAAGAAGGCATTGCTCAACTGAACAGGGAGCTCGCTGATGCAAGAAACAGGTCAAAAGAGATGTTCGAGGCGCTTAAGGCTGAAGGTTTGCAGAAACAGAAGGAGGTCCTTTCAAAGGCTGAGGCTGAGGCATCCGGAATACTCGAGAAGGCGAAGGCAGAGCTCAAGGCTGAGGCTGAAAGGGCAAGAAAGGCATTAAGGGCTGATATTGATAAGTTCTCTGATGAGATCGTAAGGAAGCTGATAAAGGTATGAAACAAAGAGCAAAGAGCAAAGAGCAAAAAGCAAAAAGCAAAGGAGTCAGAAGTCAGAAGTTTAAAAATCTTAAGTCTTTAGTTTTTCACTTTTCACTTTTCACTTTTCACTTTTCACTTATTTTTGCATTTGCATCCGTTGCCTTCGGGGTTGGTGGTGGAGGAGAAGAGGCAGCCCATGTTCCACTGTGGAAAGATTACCTGTGGAAGATCATTAATTTTGGAATCCTGTTCTTTATCCTCTTTAAATTCGGTAAGAAACCCATTCAGTCATTTCTGAGGCAGAGGACAGAGCTTATAGAGAAGACCCTTAAAGAGGCCAGGGAGGCAAAGGAGCTCGCACAGAAGGCATTGCAGGGGGTAGAGGAGAGGCTTAAGGTAAAGGATAAGGAGATAGATGAAATTATTTCTGCATCAAGGCAGGCAGGGGAAAGGGATAGGGATAGGTTTATAGAAGAAGGTGATAGACTTAGAGAAAAGATATTAGAGCAGGCAAAAACGAATATAGATTATGAACTGAAAAGTGCAAAAGAGGCTATTAAGGCAGAGGCTGTCGAGATCGCTATGGAGCTCGCAGAGAAAAAGCTTAAAGAGAAGTTAACAAAGGAGGAGCAGGAGAAACTCCTTGAAGAATCTCTTACAAAGATAGGGGTCAGTCGTTGAAAAAGGTAAAAGAAGCAAGGAGATACGCAAAGGCATTACTTAATACTGTTGGTATTGAAAATATACCGCAGGTGATTACTGAACTCGGTATAGTTAACGATCTTATAGTTAAAAGCAGGGAGTTCAAGAGTTTTCTTATCAATCCGCAAATTACTCCAGATGAGAGAGAAAAAGGTATAAAACAGATTGCAGGCAGGCTCAGGCTATCTGAGAACACAGTAAAATTTATCATGCATTTATCAGAATTAGGGGTTATCCTATCCCTTTTAGAGATTATCAGGATAGCGACTGCTCTCTATTTAGAAAAGAAACGAAAGGCCAAGGCAGTTGTTATGACTCCCATAGAGATAAAAAAGGACTATGAGGAGAGGCTTAAATCATCCCTGAAGAAACTAATAGACAGGGATGTGGACATAGAGTATGTAATGGACCCATCTCTCTTAGGTGGGGTCCTTGTCAAAGTCGGCAGTACAATGTATGACACAACCATAAAGGGACAATTAAGGCTTTTAAAAAGTGAGCTTGTAAGGGGGTAATATAATATGGCTATTGAGATTAAGACAGAAGAGATAAGGGAACTTTTAAAGAAACAGATAACAGACTTTGAGAAGAAGGTTGATGTCAGCGAGATTGGTGTTGTTACATATGTCGGCGATGGTGTTGCCAAGATATACGGCCTGGATAATGCAATGGCCTCTGAGCTGCTGGATTTCCCGAATAATGTCGTTGGTATGGTCCTGAACCTCGAGGAAGATGCAGTTGGTGCGGTGCTTTTTGGTGAGGATAGGTTAATTAAGGAAGGTGACATCGTAAAGCGCACGGGAAAGGTCATGTCGTGTCCTGTTGGCGAGGCCCTGATAGGCAGGGTGGTGGATGCAGTCGGTCGGCCTATAGATGGGAAGGGGCCTATAGCCACGAAAGAGACAAGACCAGTAGAGGTCATAGCACCGGGTATCATAAGAAGGCAACCTGTTAACCAGCCCCTTCAGACAGGCATCAAGGCTATAGACTCTATGATTCCTATTGGGAGGGGACAGAGAGAGCTTATCATAGGTGACCGGCAGATAGGAAAGTCCGCTATCCTGATTGATACAGTTATAAATCAGAAGGGCGGAGATGTCATCTGTATATATGTTATAGTCGGACAGAGGAGACCGGTTGTTGTGCGAACAGTAGATATCCTCGAAAAATATGGCGCAATGGAGCATACAATAGTCGTAGTTGCGACAGCAAGCGAGCCGGCCCCAATGCAGTATATAGCCCCCTATGCAGGATGTACTATGGGGGAGTATTTCAGGGATAATAGTAAGCACGCCCTTATCTGTTATGATGACCTTTCCAAGCATGCACATGCTTACAGGCAGCTCTCATTGCTTCTCAGGCGCCCACCAGCCCGCGAGGCGTACCCCGGTGATGTATTTTACCTCCATTCAAGACTCCTTGAGAGGGCATCAAAGTTAGCTGACGAGTATGGTGCTGGTTCACTCACAGCCCTTCCACTAATTCAGACCGAGGCTGGAGATATTTCCGGGTACATTCCTACAAATGTTATATCTATCACAGACGGTCAGATATTCCTTGAGACAGAGCTATTTTATGGTGGTGTAAGACCAGCAGTTAATGTTGGCCTTTCTGTCAGCCGTGTCGGAGGGGCAGCCCAGATAAAGGCGATGAAACAGATTGCTGGAATGCTCAGGCTCGACCTTGCACAGTACAGGGAGCTCGCTGCATTTGCACAATTTGCCTCTGACCTCGATAAGGCAACCCGGGCACAGCTTGAGAGGGGTATAAGAATGGTTGAGCTCCTGAAGCAGGACCAGTATGTACCCATGTCTGTAGATGACCAGATAATGCTCATCTTTGCAGGAACCCAGGGCTTCTTAGATGACCTGCCTATTGAGGCAATAAGATCCTTTGAGGAAGGTTTCCTCAGGTATATAAGGGCAGAGAAACAAGACCTTAAGAAGGAATTAATGGAAAAGAAGGTATTAGATGATGATCTGAGGTCCAAGATTTCTGATGCGATAACAGCCTTTAAGAAGACCTTTCAGGCTTAAGGAAGAATAGAGGGAAGAATAGATGCCAACCTTAAGAGACTTAAGGAAAAAAATAAAGGCCGTCCAGAGCACTCAGAAGATCACGAGGGCGATGAAGATGGTAGCCGCTGCAAAGCTGAGAAGGGTCCAGGACAGGATGCTGAATTTCAGACCCTATGCCATAAGTATGGACTCAGTCCTTTCTGACCTTGCGAGGGTTACAGAAAGGGAGATCCACCCCATCCTTGCTGTTAGACCGAGGAAGACTGTAGAGGTTGTTGTGATGACTTCTGATAGAGGTCTCTGCGGAGCCTTTAATACGAATATCCTGAGGGCTGCAAGTAATTATATTGAATCTCTGAAAAGGGAGGGTTTTGAACTAAGCCTTAGTGTTATAGGCAGGAAAGCCCGTGATTACTTCCGCAGGAGAAACATACCGAGTAGGAAGATCTGGGTTGGGCTCTCTGGGAGAATAACCTATGCGAATGCTCAAGAGATCGCAAATGATTTGATAGAGAATTACATAAATGAGACCACAGATGAGGTTGTGCTTATATACAATGAATTTAAGACGCTTCTTACTCAAAAGCTCTCCATTGTGAGGCTTCTTCCTATAGGGGAATTAGAGGCAGAAGAGGCCCCTGCTGAAAAGGTTTCCGTTACTGTTGATTTCCTATACGAACCTTCTGCTGAGATGCTATTCGAAAGACTGTTACCAAAACATATCGAGATACAGATTTACAGGGCACTTCTTGAGTCCTCTGCCGCTGAAGAGGCAGCGAGGATGAACGCAATGGAGAATGCATCAAAGAACTGCGAAGATCTTATAGCAAGAATAACACTCATAACCAACAAGTTAAGGCAGGCAGGTATCACAAAGGATCTGATGGACATCGTCGGTGGTGTCGAGGCACTTAAGGTGAAATAAATGCAAAATGCAAAATTATGGAACTCCTTAATTTTGAATTTTGAGTTTTAAGTTTTGAATTTAAATAAGGGGGTTATATATGAATATAGGAAAAGTTTCACAGGTAATAGGCGTAGTTGTTGATGTAGAATTCGAAAAGGAATTACCGGATATCCTCCATGCTCTGAAGATAGATGAACCGGGTGATGCTGCAACGGGCATTCCGGAAATGCATCTCACGCTCGAAACGGTTGCTCATTTAGGGGATAATAAAGTAAAGACACTTGCAATGGGCTCTACGGACGGCCTTATAAGGGGCATGAAGGTACTGGATACAGGTCAGCCAATAACTGTGCCAGTTGGGAAAGCTGTTCTCGGAAGGTTAATAAATGTCCTGGGTGAGCCTATTGATGAGTTGGGGCCAGTAGAAGCAGAAGAAAGATTGCCTATCCACAGGCTAGCCCCTGACTTT
>JACRGU010000022.1 GCA_016212245.1 Nitrospirota bacterium | reverse complement strand
TAAGCCATTCTCTGCCGTCTTTTGATTCTCTTGTATCCCTGTATTCAAGAGTACCATTTGGAGCACTGATATTTAAGACTAACATGGCCTTTTCCTTAGCCTCGATAATAGAGACTTTATTCAGGTCAAAGGGCTTCTGAGGCATTTCTACCCTGGCAATAGGTATCTGTTCAATCTTTTCGGTCTTAACCTTCTCTGGCTCCTGCTCTTTTATGGTCATTCTGCCAGGCCTGACAGCCGCCATAGAGGCTGATATTGCAAATGATTCCGCCTTATCATAAGTGACATCGACCATGGCTATACCATCCATAAATTCCGAAGGGGAGATGATAGAAGGAGAGATCAAACCTGTCCCTGTTGTACGCAGAAGGACATCATTTCCTGTCAGGTTGTAATTTTTTGCAATATTATTGTATCGATCATATGCCTCAATCTTTATCTTGAATCTTTGCCCTGAGATAGCCACATCAGGGGTGACAACTACAAAATGATCTCCCGGGGCATGGTTTACCTTTATAGAACTGCTTTTACCCTCCTGGGTTTTATTGTGCTCTTTCGCTATAATAACAATATCTTCAGCCCTTTCATAGGTAACATTAATAGTAGCCTGCCCATTCTTAAATTCAGAAGGTTTGATAAAAGAAGGTTCTATCTTTGAACGGCCTGTAGAGTAAAGTGATACTCCATTACCGCTTGATGTATAGTTGTGGACAAGGTTGGCATAGGAATCATATGCTGCAACTGTAATTTCAAAAGGTTCACCTGCAACTACTTCCTTAGGCGACTGAAGCCTGAAATAACTCAGGGCTGCAGGATTGACAACAATGCTCTGGCTCTGCCCTTTGCTTCCGGTTGAGACTTCCTGCACCTGGACTATTGCATCTCCAACCTTCTCTGAGACAAAACTGATGGAAGCAGTGCCATTCTTGAAGTCAGGTGTAGGAGGCCCAAGTATTTTTAAAGGGGATGTCCCGCTTGAAGTGATCCTGATATTTTTGCCTATCTCTGTATCGCTGACAGTATTATCAAAGACATCCTTTGCAACAACCCTTATATCGAAACTGCTTCCTGCTGTCACCTCAGCCGGTGACTGAAGTATAAAATGGTCCAATCTATTAGGAGAGATAACTATCTCTTTTGAGATAACAGGTACAGTTCCTCCAGCCTCATAAATAGAAAAAACTATGGTCTCTGCCTTCTTATCTGTAACTGTAATATTTGCAACTCCTCCAGGAAAGGATGTCAGCCCGAGAAGAGACGGTTGGATATGTGCTGAGCCAGTTGCACTAACCTTAAACTCCTTTCCAGATTCTGAAAAATTTGTGATCAGGTTATTATTAGAGTCATAGACCAGTGCCTTTATAACAAAGCTTTCACCTGCTATGATTCTATCTGGGACCTGCAGTGTAAAATGGTCAAATTTACCTGGTTTTACTATGACGGTTCCAGCATAAGAAATGGATAAAGAAAAGAAGACAAGGAAGGAAATAACAGAGAATACCAGCATATCTGTAAGGCTAAAAATTTTAGTTTTCATCCTCTCTCCCCTATATTTAGGTTAAGTTTTATTAAGTATAATGAATATCATATTTAATGGGGCCATGTCAAAGAAAAAAACCCAGAATGTAGAGATAGGAAAGTTGGTTTTACTTTTTGATATAATGATTTCATGAACCTCACTGAAAATGCCCTGAAGGTGCTTCAGCATAGATATCTCCTCAGAGATGAGGCAGGGAAGGTCATAGAGACCCCTGAGGAGATGTTTAGGAGGGTTGCGAAAGCCATTGCCTCTGCAGAGAGTCAGTATGGCAGTAGCCCTGACGAATGGGGAGAGAAGTTCTATGAGCTTATGTCAACCCTTAAATTTCTCCCTAATTCTCCGACACTTATGAATGCAGGAAAAGATATGGGTCAGCTTGCTGCATGTTTTGTGCTTCCTGTGGACGATTCAATGAACTCTATATTTGACACCCTGAAAAATGCTGCATTAATCCTTCAGAGTGGCGGGGGCACAGGATTTTCTTTTTCGAGACTCAGGCCAAAGGCTGATATTGTACGCTCAACAGGTGGTATAGCAAGCGGCCCTGTATCGTTTATGCGGATTTACAACACTGCAACAGAGGTGATAAAGCAGGGTGGGGCGAGGCGAGGGGCAAATATGGGAATACTGCGCATTGACCATCCTGATATCCTTGATTTTATAAAAATTAAGAGATCAGAGGGAGAACTTACAAACTTCAATATCTCTGTAGCAGTGACAGACACATTTATGTATACACTCAAGAATGATGAAGAGTATGAGCTTATCAATCCACGAAGTAAGGCCGTAGTGAGCAGACTGAAGGCAAAGATTGTATTTGATGCGCTGGTCGAAAGTGCATGGGAGACAGGCGACCCCGGCATTGTCTTTATAGACAGGATTAACAGGGCAAATCCGACACCACATATTGGAACCATTGAGTCCACTAATCCGTGTGGGGAGCAACCCCTGCTTCCATATGAGGCATGCGTTTTAGGCTCAATAAATCTGTCGAAATATGTAAAACAGTCATCGGTCAATAGTCATCAGTCAATAGTGAAAACCAGTGACCAATGGCCAATGACCAATGAACAAATTGATTGGGATTCTTTGTCCAGAGATATCAAAATTGCCGTGAGGTTCCTCGACAATTCCATAGATGTGAATAAATATCCAATTCCTGCGATAGAGGAGATGCATAAGGGTAACAGAAAGATAGGCCTTGGTGTTATGGGATGGGCTGACATGTTAATACTCCTCGGTATCCCCTATAACCATAAAAAAGCATTCAGGCTCGCAAAAAATTTGATGAAATTTATAAGGGACACAGCAAGGCAGGCGTCTATCGAGCTTGCAGAAAGTAGGGGAATCTTCCCTAATTTTAAAGGCGCTGTTTATGATGCACCTGTGATGCCACATGTTAGGAATGCAACAACGACTACCATAGCGCCCACAGGCACACTTTCAGTTATTGCGGATTGCTCAAGTGGCATAGAGCCCATCTTTGCCATCGCGTACAAAAGGCTTATACTGGACACAGAGTTTTATGAGATTAACAAGTACTTTTTCGAGATAGCTAAAAACAGAGACTTCTACAGTGAGGAATTAAGAAAGAAGGTCATAGCAAAAGGTTATCTGAGAGGGATTAAAGAGGTCCCTAGAGAGATAAGGAGGCTCTTTAAAACAGCACATGAAATCCCGCCTGAAGACCATATAGAGATGCAGGCATGTTTTCAGGAATTTACTGATAATGCAGTATCAAAGACTATCAATATGCCTTATAGATCAAGGAAAGAGGATGTTGCAAAGGCATTCCTGCTTGCATATGAAAAAGGCTGTAAAGGAATCACAGTCTTCAGGTATGGAACTGCCAAGAAGGGCACTTTAGTAAGGTTTACAGATACCGATTAGGCAGCAATCTCCTCTATTAAATCTTGAACCTTCTCCTTTATCTCATCCCTTGCCCTTCTGAATTCTCTCATTATATCTTCCTCTGTTCCTATTGTCCCTACAGGGTCTTTGATGGGCCAGTGGATGCGTTTTATTCCGGATGGTGTTGTGGGACATGCTACTTCAGCATTTTCACAGAGGGTGATAATAATATCCATCTGTCCGAGCAGGTATAAATCAATGCTTTTAGATTTCTGCTCTGAAATATCTATGCCAATCTCCTTCATTACTGCAATTGCCCTTTTATGAACACCAGCAGCCATAAGGCCGGCACTGTGGACTTCTATCAGTCCCTTACCGAATTCTTTTGCAAAACCCTCTGCCATCTGGCTCCGGCAGGAGTTGGCAGTGCATAGAAACATAACCTTTTTCATTGGAAATTATAACGAGTGATTTGCATTGAAAATTAGAGTATAATAATATAGTAAAAAATGCAAAAGAGGAGGGTTTATGCTTAAGGAAAAGGTTGAAGAGGTTCTTGCAAAGGTAAGGATTGGCCTCAGGTCAGAGGGCGGAGATATAGAACTTGTTGATATAAAGGGCAGCGTTGTTTATGTGAGGCTTAAGGGTGCATGTGGTACATGCCCGATGTCAACCCTTACACTGAAAAACTGGGTTGAGACAAACTTAAAGAGAGAGATACCGGAGATAAGCGCTGTCCAAGCTGTTTAGTCAACAATACATCACTATTTTATCTCTAATTTTTCTGTTCTTCTCCCCTTTATTTTCAGTAGCCTCCAGCAAAATAGATGTTAAGGGCATTCGCTACTGGTCATCCCCCGATTACACGAGGGTTGTAGTTGACCTCTCAGAACCTGTTGAGTTTTCAAAGAACCGCATATCAAATCCTGATAGGCTTTATTTTGACTTGATGAATACCATAATAACAAAGGAGATAAAGACCAGCCTTCCTGTCGGAGATGGGATATTGAAAACAGTTAGGGCAGGCCAGTTTAAACCTGATATAGTAAGGGTTGTCCTTGACCTCGAAAAGATTGTAGATTTTAGTGCCTTTGTCCTCGATAATCCTGCAAGACTTGTTATTGATGTCTATGGAACAGAGAAGAAGATGAAGAAACCAGAAGCGACTATAACTAAAAGGAGGATTGTTATTGACGCAGGGCATGGGGGCCATGATCCTGGTGCAATAGGACCGCGAGGGCTTTATGAAAAGAACGTTGTGCTTGACATAGCCCTGAAACTGAAGGAAATCCTTCTGACCGATCCAGCTAATGAGGTCTTTCTCACAAGAGAAACAGACATATTCATCCCCCTCGAAGAAAGAACAGTTATAGCAAACAACAAAAGTGCAGACCTATTTGTATCAATACATGCCAATGCGAGTCCGAGAAGAAAGGCAAGAGGGGTCGAGACTTATCTGCTTAACTGGACAAACGACGAAGAGGCCATGAGGGTTGCTGCAAGGGAGAATGCAATATCTCTTAAGAGGATGAAGGAACAGATGGAGAAATATAAAAGTGACCTTGACATAATACTGAGTGACCTCAGGAGGGAAAATAAACGAGATGAATCTATCAAGCTTGCCCATTATATTCAGAAATCCATTGTGTCAACTCTGAACAGTGATTATAAAAATATATTAGATCTCGGTGTAAAGCAGGCTCTCTTTTATGTTCTTTTTGGTGCTAAGATGCCCTCAATCCTTGTTGAAGTCTCGTTTATAAGTAATCCTGAAGAGGAGAAGTTGCTTTCAAACGATTCTTACAGGCTACAGATTGCAAAGGCAATCGCTGCAGGGCTGAATACATATGTGACTTCTACCCCGGCAACACAGAAAGTTGCAGGGCTATAGGTAACCTGTTGTCCCCAGAGATTAAAATTATCTCATATATAGCCTTTATTGTCTGTCTTTTCCTTATAAAAGACATTACTGTTTATCTGTTTATATTTGTCGCAATCTCGATATTCCTCCTTCGGATACCTTTTAAATCTCTGAGGAGTGGCTGGATTCCGATAAGCCTTTTTCTTTTATTTACCTTCATCAGCAATGTATTATTTCAGCACGGAAGAATCCTTTACAGTACAGGGCCTTTTGTTATCACAGAGGAAGGGTTCAATATAGCATCTATCAGAACGATGAGAGTGTTTTTTATGATTGCTGGTGCAAAGATACTTACTGCCACGACACAGATAGAATTACTTGTAGGTGCCTTTGGAAAAATCTTAATCCCTCTTGAGCGTTTAGGCATACCTGTTGTTGAGTTTTTCTCCACAATGGGTCTTACCATGAAAGCCCTTCCAAGACTCAAAGACCAGATAGCTGATACTTACAGAGAGCGGATGAAAGAAGGTAATATAAAAGGTTTCTGGGGCCGTGCGAGGGTTATTTCAATGTTTTTGATGCCATTATTTGTGAAGAGCATACAATCGCCGGAGAGTTTTTTTGACAATAAAGAGAACAATTATCGTGAACGATAGAAATAACATGACATAAGCAGAAGAGTTTGTCATTCCCGCGCAGGCGGGAATCCAGCAAAGCTCTAAAGACCTGGATTCCTGCTTCCGCAGGAATGACTTGGAGAATGGCAACTTACTTAAATCGTTTACCATAGTATGAAGATTGATCTACTGATAAAAAATGGTCTTGTTTTCGACGGCACAGGTTCAGAACCTTTTAAAGCAGATGTGGGTATTTCAGGTGATAGGATTGCCTTTATTAGTCAGCAGTCAGCAGTCAGCAGTCAGCAGTCCAAAAGGGTTATAGATGCCTATGGGTTGGCTGTATCCCCGGGATTTATAGATACCCATTCGCATTCTGAATTTTCACTGCTTGCTGACCCCCGTGCAGAGGGGAAGATATGTCAGGGAATAACAACTGAAATAAATGGGAACTGTGGTCTTTCTGCTGCCCCGTTTTATGGTGAGGCACTGAATCGCAGGGAAGAAGACCTTAAGGAACTTGGTATACAAGAGCGGTGGGTGACCTTTGAAGAGTACTTAGAAATCCTCGAAAAAAAAGGCATAGCTCTCAATTTTGCTACACTCGTAGGCCACGGCAGTATAAGGGCGTGTGTAATTGGTTACAAAGATAAAAAACCGGATGACATTGAATTAAAAAGGATGCAGGCCCTCCTGACGGAGACAATTGATGCAGGTGCGATAGGAATTTCAACAGGACTGATTTATCCGCCTGGTGTATATTCAAACACAGAAGAGCTGATCGAGTTATGTAAGGTTTTACCCCCACTTCGCCCCCCCTTTGTAAGGGGGGGGTGGGGGGGTAGTATCTATACTTCCCATATGAGAAGTGAAGGAGATAGATTAATAGAATCTATTGTTGAGACAATCAGGATTGGAAAGGAATCAGGGATTAAGGTTCATATCTCTCATATAAAGACGAGTGGCGAGAAGAACTGGCATAAGATAGACAGTGCTATATCAATGATAGAAGAGGCACAGAAGGAAGGTATAAAGATTACCTGTGATAGATACCCTTATACTGCTGCATCTACCGACCTCGATACACTACTGCCGTCTTGGGCGTATGAAGGTGGTGTAGAAGAAGAGTTGAAAAGGTTAAAGAGTTTAAGGGTTCAAGAGAAGATAAAAAGGGAGCTACTTGAGGCATATCCGTCAAGAGATTACTGGGACAAAGTTTATATATCATCTGTCATTTCAGAAAAAAACAGATGGATGGAAGGCAAAAGCATCGCTTACATTGCACATCATGAAGGTTCTGAACCTGTTGATATATTCTTTAAAATCCTTATCGAAGAAAGACTTAGGGTTGGTGCGATATTTTCTACAATGAATGAGGACAATCTCAGAAGGTTTCTTTCACTTCCATATGCCATGATAGGCACTGATAGTTCCGCACGCTGTACAGGAGGCCCTACACATAAAGGGAGGCCCCATCCGAGAGGCTTCGGGAGTTTTCCGAGGTTTCTCGGAAGATATGTAAGAGACAATGGACGGGTGAGCATGAGTGAAGCCATACACAGAATAACAATGCTTCCTGCAAAAACATTTGGTATAAATAAAAGGGGAACTATAAAAGAAGGTGCATTCGCAGACGTTGTCGTCTTTGACCATGAAAAGATAATTGACAGGGCAACATTTGATGAGCCCTTTTTAAAACCAGAAGGGATTTATTATGTTATCGTTAATGGTTTACCGGCTATATGGGAAG
>JACRGU010000172.1 GCA_016212245.1 Nitrospirota bacterium | reverse complement strand
TTTCTCGATAACCTCCATTGCCTCTGGTTCCTGATATGAAATGACAACAGGTATACCATCCTTTATAATGCCTGCCTTCTCATTAGCTATCTCTTTTAGTGTATTGCCAAGAAATTCTTTATGGTCGTAGCTTATACTTGTGATCACGGATACCTCAGGTATAATTATATTCGTAGCATCGAGCCTTCCTCCCATTCCTACTTCTACAACTGCTATCTCTATCTTTCTCCTTTTGAAATACATAAACGCCATTGCAGTTACAACCTCAAAAAATGTAGGCGAAAAATCTGAGCTTTGAGCCTTGAGCCTTGAGCTTTTTTCTCTTATCTCATCAGTCAGGCTTATAACCTCATCTTCTGTTATCTCCTCGTCATTAATCCTGATCCTTTCTGTAAAACTTACAAGATGTGGAGATGTAAATAGCCCCACTCTCAGTCCAGCAGCCTGCAATATGGATGCTATCATTGCAGATGTTGAGCCCTTTCCATTTGTCCCTGCAACATGGACTGAGAGAAATGATTCATGCGGGTTATCGAGCACAGACATGAGCCTGATTATATTGTCAAGCCCGAATTTGATACCGTGTCTCTGGAGATTATAGAGATAATTAACCGTCTCGCTGTAGCTCATGAAAGAAATTCTATGAGCCTTGCAAGGGTTCTCTTAAGGTCTTTCCTGTTAACAACTATATCTATAAGCCCGTGCTCAAGGAGGAACTCGGCCCTCTGGAAGTCCTCAGGCAGCTGCTGTTTAATGGTCTGCTCTATTACCCTGGGGCCTGCAAAACCGATCAGGCTTTTTGGTTCTGCGATTATTATGTCGCCGAGCATGGCAAAGCTTGCAGTGACACCACCGAATGTCGGATCACATAAGACAGAGATATAAGGAATCCCGTTATCCTTTAGCCTGCCTATTGCAGCAGATGTCTTTGCCATCTGCATGAGGGAGAAAATCCCCTCCTGCATCCTTGCCCCACCCGAAGATGAGACTATTATGAGGGGCTGTTTTTTTTCGAGGGCCTGTTCTGCTGCCCTCGATACCTTCTCACCGACAACAGAGCCCATGCTTCCACCCATAAATGAGAAATCCATTATAACAAGGCTGACTGCATGACCTTCTATAAGTGCATCAACTGAAATTGCAGATTCGTGAAGTCCACTCTTTTTCTGGTTTTCTTTTAGCCGTTCCTTATAGGGAGTAATATCCTTAAAATCGAGGGGGTCACCTGACATAAGGTCACTATCAAGCTCTGTGGCACTTCCCTCATCAATTAGGAGTTTCAGACGGTCCCTTGCCCTTATCCTGAAATGGTAATTACACTTAGGGCATACCTTGAGGTTTCTATCTATCTCCTTCTTATATATTATCTCCTTGCAGCTGTCACACTTGACCCATAGACCTTCCTGTGTCTTTACCTTTTTATCGGTCTTTGTCTCCTTTGTCTTCTTAAACCAGGCCATTTTATATCCTATATATTTCGCCGTCTTTGAGTATTTTAATGTTGTTCATACGGAGGCCTTCTATTTCCTTTTTAATCTGTTTAAGATACTGTGGTTTGGGATGGGTGATCAGAATCTTTTCAGGGAGACTTTCCATTTTATTGATTTCCTTCATAAGAAGCCCTGTAGTAAGATGCCCTGTCTTTATAGCCATCACTTCTAATCTGTTTGGAAAAGAGACCTCTATAATCGCACAGCATATTCCCTTAGCAGCCTTCCATATCGTATCCGTAGGGCCTGTGTCTCCTGTATAGAGGAAGCGTTTCCCTTTTCTGTCCTCAACAATATACCCTACGGCAGGCACAGAGTGATTAACCTTATATGCAATTATTGTGTAACTATTTATCTTAAAAGGCCTTCCGGGTGAGACGGCCTTCAATATCAGCACAGGACTCGAGGCAGCTGAGATATTTGTAAAATCCGGCCATATTTTATTGTTCAGGAGGTTTTTCTTTAATGTCATGAGCACATTTGAGATGCTAATTACTGTGACGCTATGTTTCTTATTTTTTATAATAAGATTGTCTGCAAGAAAGGGGATTCCCCTGATATGGTCAAGATGTGCATGTGTTATCAATATGTCACGTATCTTCCATTGTGCGGCCTCATTAAGAGATGCACCGATTGTACCTGCATCTAAGAGTATGCAGTCATCTATCAAAAAGGCTGACGGGTTATGTCCGGGGAATTCGGCTCCTGAACTCCCGATAACCTTCAGTTTCACAGTACAATCTCCATCTCTTTATACGCCCTGATAAAGGCATCAACAACCTCTCTGTCAAATTGTGTCCCGATATTTTTTCTCAATTCTTCAAAGGCTGTATCAAGGCTCAGTGCCTTTCTGTAAGGCCTGTCTGTAGTTATGGCATCAAAGGTGTCTGCTACTGCGATTATCCTTGCTATAGTCGGTATATCTCCATCTCTTAGGTTATCTGGATAACCCTTACCGTCCAACCTTTCATGATGGCCCTTAACACCTGGTATTACATCTCTGAGCTGTTTGACATGGTTGAGTATTTCAGCGCCATATTTCGGATGCATATTCATTTTTTCGAGCTCATCTGGATCAAGTTTACCACCCTTTAAAAGGACATCATCCCTCACACCGATCTTACCAACATCATGAAGTATTGCAGCAAGCTTAAGATCCTCGATCTCTTTCTTTAAAAGCCCCATAGCCCTCCCGATAGCAAGGCTATAATTCATCACCCTCTTTGTGTGTCCTCCTGTATAAGGGTCCCTTTTTTCTATGGTCTCTGCAAGTGCCTGGGCTGTACTATAAAATGTCTCTCTTAGCTCCTGATAGAGATTTGCATTCTCGATTGCTATTGCTACCTGGTTTGCAAGCGCATTAAAGATATTCAGATCATCATCAAAAGAATTATGTTTTTTGTTTATAGCCTGAAGGACCCCGAGTATTCTGTCCTTTGTCTTCACCGGTACACAGATCATATTCTTTGTAATGAATGCAGTCTTTTCATCCGCCGTCTTGAAAAACCTGGAGTCTGACTGGACATCATGAATAATAGCTGGTTCTCCGTGTTCTGCAACCCATCCAGCAATGCCTTCTCCCTTCTTAAGCCTTATCTCTTTCAATTTCTCTCCCTTTTCTCCGAGTGCGACCTCGAAGAAGAGCTCTCCAGTTTCCTGGTCAACAAGAAGAAGGCTCCCTGCCTCTGCATCCATGAGTCTTGTTGCAGCCTCAATAGCACGTTTCCTTATCTCCTTCGTATCGAGGGTTGAGTTGATAAGCGACGAAAGTTCGATGAGGGTGTTTAACTGTTCAATTATCTTCTCAGTACCCATAGCGTCTCAGTAGCAATACTATCACAAAGACCTTTTTAAATTAAAGGGGTTCTTAATTAGTTTTTGAAAGGCTTTTTGATTTATAATTGTTTATGCTTAAGAAGATTAAGGATAAGGTATTAGCTGGTAGAAGGCTTTCAGAGGATGATGCACTTGAGTTATTTGAGACAGACGATATCTTTTTCCTTGGAGACCTCGCATCATATATAGCTGAAAAGAAGAATGGCAGGAAGGCATATTTTATCAGGAACAGACATATAAACCCTACAAACATCTGTGTCAATCGCTGCAGGTTCTGTGCCTTCAGCCGCTCAAAAGGAGAAGATGGGGCATTTGAATTAACAATTGATGAAATCATTAAAAAACTCCAGACTCCATTTTTTACTCGTCACTCATTTAGAGAGGTTCATATCGTTGGGGGGCTTCATCCTGACTGGCCATTCGAATACTACCTCGAGATGCTTTCAACCATAAAGAGGAATTTCCCTGAGATTCGTATAAAGGCATTCACTGCAGTCGAGATA
>JACRGU010000170.1 GCA_016212245.1 Nitrospirota bacterium | reverse complement strand
TAAAGATTCTGGTTTTGATGTGTTGTGGATACCAGAGATTGGCAAAGACCCTGGTGATGAAGCCATTATCAAAAAAGCATTTGATGAGGGCTGGGTATTAGTTACTGCTGATAAAGATTTTGGAGAACTCGTCTTTGTCTTCGGCAAACCCCATTCCACAATAATAAGATTAGTAGATATTCCAGCAAAAGAACAGGGTAAATTTCTTCTTAGATTAATAGAAACGCATAAGAATGATATAGAGAAGAAAGCATTAATTACTGTTGAGAGACTTCGAGTAAGAGTTCGGACAGAAGACTAATCTTTCTCATACCAGAGCAAGCTTTATGCCTTTTTACCCGCCTGTGGAGGACGCTCCTCCAAGCTTGTCCTTTTCGACTTTAAGAATCCGCCTGTGGAGGACGCCTTGTAATCTATCGCTACGCTTCAGCAAGTCTCGGCCAAGCCATTGGATCAATGCGTCGTGGTTACATAGAATCCAGTGCGGCCAGAGCATGGATATCCATGCTTGTCTTTATGCTTGTTGAGTTTAGAATCATTCGTTTTATGAGTGAATCGTTTACCGCAATAGCTGCACTCAAAAACATATTTTGGTCCGTAACTTGGGGTTCTGTTCCTTAATTTACTAAAAGTTGACTTGGTTCTTTTGGGTCTTGTAATCCCGTATTCACTTTTTCTTTCTATTGGTGGAGCAGAAATCGGACCCGAGGCGGTCAACTCAATTACATATTTAGGTGTAAATGAAACTTTTGTAACTTCAGCACCCTGAATCCGATCAACTCTGTAAGACCTATCTTCTTTAGTATTGTGCTTAACAGCGTATAATAATAAATTCCCTTCACGTGTGCGGCGTAATGAATATGGTTCTATTAGGCGGCGACTTCCTTGATAGGTCAAATCCACACACAATCGGTTTGCTGCTGCGTAGCGTATTATTTCAAGCGGTGTGGTTGTGTGCCAGGCCTGTGCCATGGCAGGTGGACGCCAAGTTTCATCAAGTGCCATACCCATACCTGACATTGCAGGGGCTGCAACTTTTTCGACAGCATGATATAGCCATTCAAACATCTCTGGCAATTCCTGCCAAAATTGCTCAAATGGAGGCAACAGAGGCACTTGATGCCCTAACATATTTTCCCATTCTGTCTTTAATTCTGCACGCTCTGGTTTGTTTTCAAGGCTATCCATTGTAGGCGCGTCTATGCCTTTAAATGCACATTTCTTTTTCAGTACGTCTAAGATAATAGTGCGGTCTGCTCTCATGCTGTCGTGCCGATATAGATGAATTACATCGTACAGATCCCTCGGCCTTAAACGTTCTGCTAATGCCCTTATCTTTTCTGCAAAGACCTCCTCGAAGCTGTAGCACTGCGTGCGTATCCCGTCTTCTGGTTTATCAGTGTACGGATGATGGACTTCCCGAATGACAGGATCGAGAACAAGCACCTCATCAGCAGTTAGGTCTAATTTTATTCTGGGCAAAGCCCCTCTCGGTTGTAGAGGGCCTCGATAACTAATTCTACCTTGTACTGACTTGGCTCCTCGTAGACTTCAAAGCGCATTAGATCATGAGGGACTTCAATGCCTGAAGCATCATACACCCATCCTGCCACTTCCTTGAATGACTTATTTAAAAAATCTTCATCCTTTTCAATCACATTAACAGCAAGTCCGAACTCCCTGGAAAAATCCATTATTTCCTGGCGGTCAATCAAATCATTTCTCCTTTATCCAACTATCTGGCACCCACAATCTCCATCGCGTTATCAACTTGTCTGATTTCAGTGCTGGGTCAAGTTTTACATTCCCGGTGGTTAATTGCGATTTACACTCGTCAATAGCAGCCTTTTGCTCTGACGCATAACGTTCTAAAAGAAAACCAAGCCGTTTAAAAACAGCACCGTTTCCTAATCGTTTTGCGTATTTGATCAATAACTCCAAATCTTTCTTTTCTGATTTTAGATAATTGAGAAACATATCAGTAGTTGAGCGTATTCCTCCGCCGAGTTTAGGGTCAATCAACATGTCAAGCAAAGTGCGGGAAGGATCAGAGACAGATACTTTTACCTTTCCTCTCCAAACTGGTTTAGTCCCAAATATTGTCTTTTCTGAAATAGTACGAAGCAAAAAGCTTGTTCCTTTAATGACAGGTAAACGATCTCTTGGTTTTTGTGTTGTCAGAACAACAACAGTACGGAAAACCTGTTCTGTAAGGTCCCAGTACTCAGCAGCGCTCCAACCACCAATATAGCAGGGTGAATATAACCGTTCTGCAACAATCCAAGGATCTTCCAGAGGAATTTCTGCTGTGCGAGCTTCAAGCGGTATTAGTATATATATGCCTCGGCGCACACGTGACAGCCATCCTTTTTTAGCCCAGCGTGAGAGCATCTTTGCAGCTTCAGTGGGTGAAACTTTTAGGATATTGGATGCTTCTTCAACCGAGATAGTGCCTTTAGTCTCCCGGAATATCGCCGATAACCTCTTTCTGTCTTCTTTTCCTAACCCTGATATAGTTTCCATAGTATATCCTGTGCGTTATTATTCATTTAATAGATGAACTATAGCACATTTGATATACTAAAGTAAAGTATATTCTTTGAGTCAAAATTCAGCTAATATGTGAATTATTGTATATTTGATATACCATCTTCCGTTCTGCGAGGAAGGCAAGCTTCAGCAATGCTCGTCCAAGCCCCAGTTCTTCTGATTTCTGGTCTCTCCATCCAATGGTTTAAGACTTGTATGATAAATGTACCTGTCCCCTTTTTTGCTATTGTGACTGTTTCGAGTAGATTTTTAAATGAGGCAACGATTCAATTTCATTTAGATTTTGGTGATGCAATTCGATGGCTTTACATTAGCATTTGGACATAGTTATAATTTGTCAGTCTAAGTTGGTATGTACAGAAGGGAGTTACTATGAAGGGAATGTCAAGAAGTAAAAAATCTTCATTAGAAATTCCCAAAATGGTACAGAGGCTTTATACTGATGTTCTTGTTCCTGCGAATATAGCAAAAGGAGAATTAAAGACACTGTACTCAAAAGTGAAGGGTACTCGGATGCCTTCAATTTTGAAAAGATCGATCACATACTTATCGGAAGGCATGCAATCGGCAGCCCAAAAAATTTCATCCCTTCCTACTCAAGTCAAAGAAAGTGAGATGGTTAATTATTGGAAAGATTTTATACGTGGAATGCCAGAATACGCTTCTCTCGTAAGGTCAAAAAAATTTGAAGAAATAGAAAATATTTTGACAACGCTTGCAAAACATAATGAAATTTTTAGTCTGCAACAGAATCGTATTCAAGAAATTCAAAAGGCATTGAAGGAATTGCGGGATGAGACAGGACAAGAATGATCAACCAATTTATGCAGCCCTTTTTACGGAAGGCGCTTTTCAGGAATGGATTGACAAAAAAGCCGGTAAGTATCTTCATAAAGTTCTCGGAAAGGGCGCTGAGAGTGAGATCATGGATTCAGCGATGGGATTAGGACATAGGCTAAAAGCAGGCCATGATCTTCAAGGATTTATGGATTTAATGCAGGACCAAGGGCTTGATGGTGCAGCTGAGTGGTTTCAGCATATGTTTTCTGACCTGATGAGCCCTCATGGTATTCCTTTACCGGGATCATCATATGTCTATAGATTTCTTGAAGATGCAGTCGGTGTAAGTGAGAAATTTTTGGTAGATTGGGCCTGTGTGAGTGCAACCGACATAGTCAGTGGCGGTTTAGCTTTGTTGTTGTTAGCCAGGATGCATAAAGTTGGTTCTGAGGGGAAAAAAATACGCCGGCTCGCTACTTTTACAATCGGACAGATTCTTCTCATAGCTTTGGCTGAAGCCAATCCCTTTTTTCTTGCTACTATCCCCTTCCAAACGCTCCTTATGAGGCATGAATGGCAGAAATGGCAATTGAAGCGTTTAGAAGACAGGCTACTCTTATCCAAGCAGGTTGTCAACGAAGCCGATCAATTGATAGAGGGAATAAAGAAAGCTAAAACTTAACTTCTCTATGGTGTGCCTGCTACGCCCTCCCGCCACTCCGCAGGCACAGGGTTTATCCATAGCCCTCATCGCTCAGGCCCTACGCTTGCAGTTCTGTCATGCCACTTGCTATTAAGTGCTTAAATAATCTTTGCCTATACACTCCAGCTTCAAGCTCATGACAGAAGCAAGCTCACGCCCTCGCTCCTTCAAACTTGTCCTTCGCCTTACAATTCTTCCGCTTTGCTTCAACAAGTCTCAGCCAAGCTCTGTAGCTAATGCCCTAAAAAAAACATTGACAAAACTCTAATTATCGGGTAATCTCTTAGCAAGAAAATCCAAGATATATGGATTTTATAAAAGAAATAAGCCCATCCACAATAAAACAATATATTATTGTCGATTTTTTAGTTGAGTATCCTTTAGAATGTTTTTTAAAACCTATTGACCTAAAAAGGAGGAGTCTTGTCTAAAAAAATTGCCGCGGCCACACGGATTAAGGGCAGGTTATCGCGCACGAAGTTGATTGGGAGAAAAACGAAGAAAGAAGAAGAAATAAGAGAGTCTTTAATCAAGTGGCATAAGGATTCAGACAAAAGAAACTTTTTTATTGGAGAACCAAGGCGCCAGTCAGTCTAAATGCCTACACTCCCGTTCCGGTCTTGGATTTCCATACAATATCGTTCTCTTTTTAAGGTCATTTCCGAACTCACCTTACCTGACGAAAACATAAATAAACGCCCAATTCATCGACTATGTAGTTTGATGCGCAAAATGGGTGTACAATCTCTTTGGATTGATAAAGTAAGTCTATCAGACAATGAGATAAAAGTTGAGGTCCAAAACATCAAAAGAGCTTTAAACAAAAGTGTGGATATTCAGGCATATTGTGTATATTTTGTTCGAGAAAAAGTTACACAAGGTAATATACACGACCTATCAAAACTTACTTATCTTTCATATTCAATGATTGTAAATTACTCTTATAGGGATAGAACCAATTCATATTTATTGTTTTCATTCGTATCAACTCCGATGAAATATAATCTTTATAAAAATAAGGCTGTTCCTTTAACAAACCACTATTATCATTCAACAAAAGACTATACCTTAGCAATCAAAGGGCGGGATGGCAAGCTCTACCAGTTTAAAATAAATTGCTCGCCGTTCTTCCAGCAAAATGGCTTAACCACTTTTTGCATACAATCAGCCCTTGCTACTTTATTCAACCATTTAAATATCAGTAAGAAAATTATTTTACCAATGGATATCAATAAAATTGCCCGATTAAAATTCAAGCAATGTCTTGCTGGAGGCTTAGACATTAAGCAAACAAAAAGAACGATTAAAAATAAGAGGTTGTTTTATAAAACATTCGATTTTCACGCAGACCAGGTTGAGAAGCTTTTTAAGAACCTTAAAACTAAATATGATTTGCCTCCATCAGGAATAATATACCCATGGATGGAAAGTGGTTTTCCTGGCTTTATTGTTTTTGAGACTCAAAAAGGGTATCATGCAATGCCTATTATTGGACATACTCTGAGTACTGATTTATGGAGACCTGAAGCGGATATTCGTTATAAACGATATGTAAGGAATCATTTTCGATCTGTATCTGCATGGGTGGATAATTATATTATTAACGATGACAATTTTGGGATGTATCTTACTTATCCTACCTCTAAACTCGAAGATAAAAAAAGAAATCTTGGTTATTTAGTGCAGTATATATTATTCATGACCCCTAAAACCATTGATTTTACTCCAGACACGTTAGAGATCGACTTGATTAAAATTTTACGGAACTACTTGAAAAGGATTAAGAAAGATTTTAAACAAATCCAGATCAATAGTAATCCTTGGCTTGAAAAACTTGTCAGAGAAGAACATGCCCCTCTTGTCTCCCGCACTTTATTTGTAGAGAAAAATGACTATATTAAAACCCTTCAAAAAAAGGATTCAAATAAAAAAATTTTACCGGAGGAGGTCATAAGATTTTTTAGGGAAAAAATGCCAGATAATTTTTGGTTGACTGAAATAACCTTTCCAGATTTATACGTGGCAAATAAATCAGCATTAATACATATTGCCAGTAGCTTTATCAACGGAGAACCCTTATATATCCAAATTCCTAAATTTTCAACTTTTTATCGAGATTTTAAACCTCGTATAGCATTTGACCACGAAGTTGGCGGTCATAGAGCAATATACTCAATACCAAGCAGCAATGAAACGTTTGATTGGTAGAAAGTGAATGAAGATATTAAAACCAATCCGTCAACTGCTCAGGGTCTCTGCCCATCAACTCACCTAATCGCTCATAAGACAGTCCTTTTACCCCGCACCACAGAAAGCTACATGTGCAAATGGTAGCACTTTAAAAAAGTGATCCATAAATCACGCTCTTTTTTAAAAGGGCGAGGTAAAGGCGTGGTGCGGGGTTTACCAGCTTGAAATATCTCAGCTTACCTATAGGATCCTCAGGGCATTTAAAAGGCACAAAGCCTAAAAACTCTATTATCTTCGGCATATGCTTTAACTCAGGCTCTCTTCCATGCTCCCAGTTCCATACCGTGGACTCCTTTACCCCTATTATTTTTGCCACTTCTAATTGAGTTAATCCAAGGTCGAGCCTCTTTTTCCTGATATGCTCACCTATTGTTTTAGGTGTCTCAGGATAGCCTTTGGTAGCTCTTTAGGTCGTGGAGGTAGCAGGGTGTACAAGGGATACCGTGCAAAGGTGTCCGCACCGTCAGGGGTTCATTGCAGCCACTAACATGAAGCTTGCAGGATATGTAATAGATGCAGTTGCCCTCGATACAGTTACATCTTCACTTTCGAGTGGCTGTCTTAAGACTTCGAGTACATTCCTCAGCATCAGAATAAATTATATTTTCAAGGGAGTTAAATGCAATTGAAAAAATTAAGGGTGAAGTTTTATTATTAGCTAACCTATTTTCCGGGGTGTTGGATGAATGGAGGGGAGATGAAGAGAGTTCTATATCTTTTAATTGTAGTTTTACTCCTGCCATCATGCAGTAAAGAGGTCAAAAAGGTTTCTGAGGAGTCAAGGATAGCACAGGAAGCCTTTGGACTTGCAGAGACTATGAGGAATGCCTATATAAAAAATGACCGCACAGCCCTCGAGTTGAATTCGACAAAAAACGGCTATAGAGAGCTTATTGGAGCGATTAAAAGTTTTGACAGCGCCGAACTCACATTTACTCCAAGATGGGTTGAGATAGAGGATTCTATTGTCTATCTTAATGTCTCATGGAAGGGCACATGGATAGTCAGGGGTAAAAGGACCGAAGAAAGGGGCATGGCAATCTTTGTGCTGGAGGGAAGGCCTTTAAAGCTTGCACAGGTACTGAGGGCAAATCCATTCAGACAACCGGAGTGAAATAAATAGTTGGACTCCAAACTTTTTTATTCGCATGTACTGCATGTATTTTTGCTGCAGGAGGTGCAGCTTGATGATGAACCGGCAAATGGTTTTTCCACGCCACTCATACCAAAGGTTGAAAACTTCTTTTTTATGTCATCAGAACCACATTTTGGGCAGTTGACCTTCTGATTTCCAAAGATAAGCCTCTCAAAGTCTTCACTGCAATTGTTACATTTATATTCGTATATCGGCATTTTTTAACTCTTCATTGATAGGAGATGACCCTTTCGCTCATTCTCGCCCCGCACTATGTTATAGTGCGGGGCTCCGAGGTGAATTCCGATTTATCGGAATTCAAAGCCGCTCAAGGGTCATCTCCTCTCAAAATTTCTGTTCACTGATAACTATTAACTATTCACTGTTTCTTCGGTACCTTCTCCCAATCCTTTAAAAACCTTTCAATACCTATGTCTGTAAGTGGGTGCCTTATTAATTGCATTATAACAGAATAAGGAATTGTTGCGATATGAGCACCCATCTTTGCAGCCTCTACAACATGAAGTGGGTTCCTCACACTGGCTACTATTACCTCGGTATCAAACGCATAGTTTTCATATATCTCTATTATCTCACTGACAATTCCCATTCCGTAATGACTTATATCATCGAGCCTTCCGACAAAAGGACTCACATAAGTTGCACCTGCCTTTGCAGCAAGTAGGGCCTGGCTTGGAGAAAAGACGAGGGTCACATTTGTCTTGATGCCCATGCCTGACAGCCTCTTTACTGCCCTGAGTCCTTCCTCAGTCATCGGGATTTTTATCACAATGTTCTTATGAATATTTGAGAGAAACTCAGCTTCCCTGACCATCTCATTTACAGTCAGGCTTACCGCCTCAGCACTCACAGGGCCATTGACAATACTGCAGATTTCCTTTAGTAATGTAACTGGGTCTCTACTCTCCTTTGATATGAGAGATGGGTTTGTTGTTACACCATCTATAACACCAAGCTCCCATGCCTTCTTAATCTCCTCAATATTTGCTGTGTCAATGAAGAATTTCATAACCCCCTCACTTCTTATTTCCAAATTTTAGGATAACATTATACTACAAACTCATTATTTGTTACTTCTCTTGCAATATGCCTCCTTGAGAATCTCGATTAAATGCAATACCGGCGTATCTTTAACACCACGGCTCAATTGCATCACGCATCCCGGGCATGAAGTAATGATTGTCTCTGCCCCTGTCTTTTTAAAGTCCTCTATACGCTTCTCGAGTAGTCCCTCTGAGATTTCTCGATAGGATAAGCTGAAGAGACCTCCAGAGCCACAGCATCTCTCTCCTTCGGTCTCGATTAAATCAATCCCAATGTTTTTAATAATCTCTCTCGGCTCTCTTTTAATACCCAATCCATAGTTAAGGTGGCAGGGGTCATGGTAAGTTGCAGTAGAATAGTGACGAGTGACGAGTGACGCCTGCCCCGCTTCGCGGAGCGAGGCCGGGGAGTGACAAGAATCTATTTTATCTACAAGGAAGCTTGATATATCCATTGCCTTTCCAATGCCTTCGCCTATAAGCTTTGGGTACTCTACTTTAATGGCAAGTGTACATGTTGGGCAGAGACTCAGTATCGCCTCAACATTTAGCCTGCTGAATATCCGGATATTCTTTTTTGCAAGTTCTATAGCCTCTTCCTCAAGGCCAAGGGTTCTTAATGGTACACCACAGCACACCTCACCCATTGGAAGGATTACTTCATAACCAAGCCTCTGGAGGATATTGATTAGAGATTCTCCTAAATGAGGGTAAAGGAAATTAACAATGCACCCTGTAAAAACTGCAACTCTGCCTTTCTTTTTTGAAACCGTGTATACCTGATGCCCATCCTTTAGAGGGCTTTCAGGCAGTTCAGGTTGAAACGGAAGGACCCCCCTTTTCAACAGGTATGGGAATAAAATATGTTGGGTCATACTCAGAAGCCTGAAACTCAGTTTCGGCCTCTTTGTAGAAAACCTTGTAAGTAAGCGAAGATACAGCCTCTTTTTGTCAGTGTTTTTTAGAAGGCTTCTACCGTGGTATATGGCCTCTGTTATATCAACTCCGGGCGGACATAATCCTGAGCATGCACCACATAATATACAACTGAAGATGCGGGCATTTAATATTTTAGATGGCTTAAGCTGTCCTGTAGAAAGTCCCCACAGGAGTGTAAGCCTTCCCCTTGCACCCATCGCCTCTGTTGTATCTTCATCGTATGTTGGACAGAATGCCTTGCAGCTCCCGCAACGGACACATTTTGAGAGTTCGGTGATATAGATACTTTCCTTCAAATCGGAATCCAAAACCGCTCAAAGGGTTATCCCCTGTCAATTACCCTGTTCATACTCCCACTTCTGTAGCCATCAAGGTCAAGTGATATGAATTTATAACCGAGAGATCTCAATGTCTCAGAAATCATTCTTCTTTTTTCAGGGCTGAGCATCATCTCAATTTCATCTTCCCCAACCTCTATCCTCGCCACATCTCCATGATGCCTGACCCTTAACTCATGGAATCCAATGCTCTTTAGGAATTCTTCTGCAGATGCAACCTGTTTTAACGCCTCTCTGGTTATATGTTCGCCATAAGGAAATCTCGATGAAAGGCAGGGAGAGGATGGTCTATCCCATGTCGGAAGTCCTAATTTTCTTGATGCCTCCCTTATATCCTTCTTTGTAAATCTGGCCTCTATCAATGGGCTTCTCACATTATATTTTGCTGCAGCCTTTCTACCAGGTCTGTAGTCTGATATATCATCCATGTTGCTCCCGTCAAGTATAGACCTGTATCCCTCTGATGAGGCGATATCAGTAAGTTTTTTGAATAGTTCATCCTTACAGAAAAAACATCTATCAGGTGTATTTTGGGCAAATTCTTCTATAAAAAGCTCTTCTGTTTTTATAATCCTGTGCTCCATCCCGAACTCTGCTGTCATGTTTTTTGCAGTCAGCAGGTCGTTATAGGGGGTTGTCTCTGAAACGGCTGTAACAGCGAGCACCTTTATGCCTGAAAGCTGTAGTGCTTTCAGGAGAAATGTGCTGTCAACACCTCCAGAATAGGCAAGGACAGCACTCTGCATATCCTTGAGGAGTTCTATAAGTTTTGTTAATTTAGTGTCTTTCATTATCTAAAACCGCTCCCAGGGCTATCCCCTCCTTACTCTCATAACACTGTGGCCTCATAGTTTTCCTGATGCATGTTACTGTTAGCCCTTATAATAACCTTCACGCCATACTGACCTTCTATGTCCTCGATCCCTAATCTCTCCTCGTCAGATAGGAGTTCAGCAACAGATGGATGGGCAGTTATAATTATCTTTTCATTGCCATGTCTTGCAAGTTTCTTTATCTTTCTGAGTATTTCGTAGCAGAGGGTTCTGGGCGACTTGACAAAACCCTTGCCTTCACAGTAAGGGCACGGTTCGGACAGTGCTCTGCCGAGGCTTTCTCTGACACGTTTTCTTGTCATCTGTATAAGACCGAGTTCTGATATGTGAGAAATTGTATTTTTGGCCCTGTCTTTTTTCATGGCCTCAGTAAATGCATTGAATACCCTTTCTCTGTTTTCCAGTTTTTCCATATCTATGAAATCCACTATTATGATTCCCCCAAGGTTCCTGAGCCTTATCTGGTATGCTATCTCCTTTACTGCTTCAAGGTTGGTCTTTAGTATTGTATCTTCAAGCTCTTTTTTCCCGACAAATTTACCTGTATTCACATCTATGACAGTCATCGCCTCAGTCTGGTCAACAACTATATAGCCACCAGATTTCAGCCAGACCTTTCTTCCGAGTGCCCTTGATACGTCAAGCTCAATTCCAAACGTATCGAATATCGGCTCAGTATCTTCATAGAGTTCTATCTTTTCTGAAAGTTTCGGGAAATAGGTCCTGGTAAACTCCTTAATCCTCTCGTATTCTTCCTTAGAGTCTATAACAAGTCTTCTGACATCCTGGCTTATGAGGTCCCGTACACTCCTGAAGACAAGGTCAAGGTCGCTGTAAAGCAGACATGGTGCAGAGACCCTTTCCTTTTTCTTCTGGGTGTTTTCCCAGAGTAGATTTAGAAACTCGAGGTCTTTTTCTATCTCTTCTGTCGTAGAACCTTCACTCGCTGTCCTTATAATCAGTCCATACCCCTTTGGCCTTATATCTTCGACAATAGCCTTAAGCCTGCAGCGCTCTTTTTCATCAGATATCCTCCTTGATATACCGATATGCTCGACATTCGGCATAAGCACAAGGTATCTGCCAGGGAGTGTTATATACGAGGTGACCCTTGCACCCTTACTTCCAATAGGGTCCTTTGATACCTGTACGAGTATCTCCTGTCCTTCCTGGATAAGCTCATCTATGGGGAGTTCTACTCTCCCCCTCTTTGAAATCAGCTCGATGGAATTGTCTTTTTCTTCTTCCTCGAGGAATGGGGCATATTCTTCTATGTCAGCATGAATATCAGCAACATAGAGGAAGGTTGCTTTTTCAAGTCCGATGTCTACAAAGGCTGACTGCATACCAGGCAGGATTTTTACGACCCTGCCTTTATAAATGTTCCCAACGAGGCTTGCATCACGCTTTCTCTCAACATAGAATTCAACGACCTGCCCTCCTTCTAAAAGGCCGACCCTGATTTCTTCCCGTGTTACACTAATCAGAATTTCACTGTCCATGTCTTTTCCCTTTCAAGGGGTGTTACCCAACCACTTTTCCACCCATAAAGGGCTAACCTTGTTATATCCAGCTCTTTTAAGGGGACATTAAAGACTACAGGAAGAAGTTCGCTTAGCCTGACCTTTGTATTTCCTGAGTCTACCGCGATTAAATTTACTGTCCCTTCATCAATTAGCCTTCCCTCTTCCACCATTGCCCTGATGTTTATAATACCCCCCCTTCTCTCTACGTTTACCTCTTTTTCTAATAGGAATCTGTGGATACCCGATAAGTCATGACCCTTTATCTTATATTCGTATCTTATCACAAAGCTGCTCAGAGATTTTTCTTTAGCTGGTATGACTGCCATTTCTTTTATATAAATCCCTTCAGGCAGGGTATTATTGAGACGTGCCCTGTTTAGATCAATATCAAAAGGCGGGACTATTTCCATATCAAAATACTCTCTCAGTCCTGCAACACCAACCCCAAGTGCAGGGCCAAAGGATATCTTAGGAGATGGATGAAAGCCCTTAGAATACTCGAGTGGAAACCCTGCCCTATGCATCGCCCTAAGTAATACTGTCACAAGTTCGAGATGTGAAAGGTAACGCAGCCGGCCTGTCTTTGAAAATTCTGCCCTTATCCTAACAGGCTTTTTCAGTGACGAGTGACAAGTGACGAAAGACGAGTTAGCAGATCGGTCATTGGTCATTAGCCACTGGTCACTGGTTTTTACTAATGACTGATGACTAATGACTAATGACTGTTTTGTTGACTGTTGACTATTGACTGTAGTTTTACATTCAAGCCCGCATGCGTGGCAGGTCTTTCTGCAATCAGGGGTGATGTCACATGCCAGAGCCCTCTGGTATTCTTTCCATAGAAATTCTTTAGTCACACCGATATCTATATAATCCCAGGGGAGTGTATCTGATTTCTCGTAAACCCTCATCGCAAATGGTTCAACATCTATACCTGTAAGTTCCATCGCCATTTTCCATTTCTCAAAGTCAAAGGCTTCTGACCATCCATCAAGTCTGCATCCGAGGGACCAGGCCTTTTCTATCAAGAGAGCGAGGCTTTCATCACCGCGGGTAAGGGCTGCTTCAAGAAGGCTCATTTCCACGTCATGGTCTTTAACCCTAAAACCTTTTTTTGTCAGAACATCCTTAAGATAATCCCTTTTTCTTTTAAGCTCATCAAGACTGTTCTGTCCATACCACTGAAACGGCGTATGTGGTTTTGGGACAAATGGGGAAAGCCCTATGCTTATATTCACAAACCTTTTAGTATACTGTCTTGCGATTTTAAGTGGTTTCATAACCATTTCAGGGATCTCAGCTATATCTTCTTCGGTCTCTGTTGGAAGACCTATCATGAAATATAGCTTGAGATTATGCCAGCCTTCTTCAAATAGCGCCTTGAGAGCCTGTTTATAGTCCTCTTCTTTAAAGTCTTTATTGATTACCCGTCTGAGCCTGTCAGTTCCTGCCTCGGGTGCGATAGTAAAACCTGTTTTCCTCACAACACGTATCTCTCTGAGGACATCCTGGTTTACGGATCCAACCCTGAGAGATGGGAGTGAAAGGGCAACCTTTTTTCCCGAAAATTTTTCATTAAATGCCTTTAAAAGCTGTAAGAGACAGCTATAGTCTCCTGCACTCAGGGATGTGAATGCAACCTCCTCGTAGCCTGTATTTTTTAAGGAGTTTTCTGCGATCTCAAGAGCCCTTTCAGGACTCCTCTCACGAACAGGCCTGTATGTCATGCCTGCCTGACAGAACCTGCAGCCCATCGAACAACCCCTCGAAACCTCGACATTTATCCTGTCATGGATGATTGAGGTATACGGCACAATAGGATTATCTGGATAAGGGGCATTATCGAGGGATTCTATAAAACGCCTCTTAATTAGTGATGAGTGATGAGTGATGAGTGATGAGTGAACAGAAGGGACATACATCCCCGCAATCTCAGAAAGGGCACGAAGAAGAGACTCCTTTTTACTGTCCCCTTCTTTCTTCCACTGATAAAATGTAGCAATAATCTCTTTAATAGCATCCTCGCCATCACCTATGAGAAATGCATCAATAAAAGGAGACATAGGAGAAGGGTTAACAGTACATGGTCCCCCGGCAATAATAAGTGGCCATTTTCTCCCTGATCCCTGACCATTAACTCTATCTGCTACTCTTATTGGAATTCCGCCGAGATAAAGCATATTCAGGACTGTTGTATATGAAAGCTCATACTGGAGGCTGAAACCAACGATGTCAAAATCTCTTAATGGACGGTTTGATTCCAGAGATGAAAGGAGAATCCCTTTTGCCTTTATCTCGGTCTCAAGGTCGAGCCATGGTGAAAATACCCTCTCAGCAGATGCATACGGCAGGTCATCGATTATTCTGTAAAGGATTTTGAGTCCGAGATGGGACATACCTACCTCATACACGTCAGGGAATGCGAGGGCAACCCTTACAGGGGCTTCCTTACGAAGGGAATTGAGCTCATTGTTTATGTATCTGCTTGGTTTCTGAAGATATGATAGATTCACAACTAAGAATACCACCTGAAAAGTCCATTTGGCAAGGCAGAGAAT